>JBFZER010000374.1:0-5401 GCA_041306765.1 Spirochaetota bacterium
GGAGAAATCCTCGAAGACGAAGTGAGAGCGGACGGGCCGCCGGGTCGCCCCGCGGCCCGGCGGCTCCTCCCCCCGATCCTACCTCCACCCCCCTATAAGCGCCCCCGCCCCGGCCAGGAAGAGCAGGCGGTAGCCCGCGTCGATCAGGAGGACCACGGGCTTGGTCATCCGGAAGGCCGCGTTGGACACCTCCGAGGCGACGACAAATCCGATCGCGGCCAAGGCGCCCAGGCCGGCCCCTGCCAGGGCGCCCCGGACGTCCGCCAGGTTCACCAGGACAGCAAGGGACCAGATCGTGACGATCGCGGTCACGAGGTTGGCGGACATCGCGACTGCGGGGTTCGACCCCTTCATGTCCTCGTCCGTGATCCCCTCGGCCTCCTGCCAGATCTTGAAGAAGACCTTGGGGCTGTACCAGAACATCCCCAGGGCCACGTTCCAGACCAGGGCCAGGAGCAGGGCGAGATAATTGAAGCTGTAAAACGATTCCATGAAGCCTCCTTTTTCGGGTATCGTGAATGTTAATACGTTATTCTAATAGTAATATATAAAATCTCAGAAGTCTCCTTGCGCCGGAGAAATCACCCGATCCGTCGCTTCACTCTCCGTAAATCCTGGTCTCCGGCTTGAAGGCCGCCCAGGAGAACCAGAAGTGGTCCACCGCGGCCAGGGGGATAAGCATCGCGCCCGTCCTGGGACCGGAAACGGCCCTTCCCCGGGCGTCCCATTCGGAGCCGGTTTCCCGATCGCGGAAGGCTCCGTCCGACCATTCCAGGGTGACGGTCCCGACTCCCGACCCGCCCTCGAAGGCCCGGGCGGATCCCACGTCCCGGCCCTGGTCGATCCGGGCGGCATCCAGGGGGGAGGCGGTGCCGGGGATCCAGAGGACGGCTACGGCGCGGCCGGCGACCCGATCGTTGACGACCCGCCGTTCCTCCAGGACCCCGTAGGGATAGGCGACGGTCTCGCCGTCCAGCTCCAAGGTCAGGACCCGGGTCATGGGGGCAAGGGCGCCGGGAATCGCGGGGCCCCGGTACAGGAAGGGCGAACCCCCGGCGGCGTCGTACCCCGCGTAGGGATTCCGGCCGTAGTCCCGGGAATGCCCGGTGTTCCGGGAAAGGACCGAGCCGTCCGGGTAGGCCGCCTTGAACTCTCCCCAGGAGACCAGGGGGGCCGGGATGAATTCCAGTCGATCTCCGGCGTAGCGTCCCGCCAAGCCCCGGCCGTCGGCCTGCTGCCACCAGGTCTCGGTCTGGCGATCGTACATCACCAGGTTGCTGTACCGCAGGCGGCCTGTGGTCCCGAAGTCCAGGACGCGGCCGTCGTGGGTTCGGCGGAAGGCGACGGCCGTGTTGCACAGGGGACAGTAGGTGACGGCCAGGGGAAGTCCGTCGAGTTCGTCATTCACGATCTCGTGCCAGACCAGGATGCGGACCGGGTCGGCTCGGGCCGCCGGACCCGCACGCACCACGATTACCGGCTCCGCGTCGGACAGCCAGGCACCGGCGTCGGCGGCCGTTTCATACCGGGGATCGTCGATCGCGGGGATGCCGTCCTTGGGCGGACCCCCGGAGAGTATTTCCGAATAGGGAACCGAGTGCCGGGTGAAGTCGGTACGGAATTCCTCCGCGGCCCCCGGAGGGGGAAGGGAGGCCGCGCCGGGGGCCGGCGGATCGGGCCTTTCGGTTTGGGCGCAAGCCGCCGTCAGGGCGACGATCAAGAGGAGGGCGGGGGCGTGAAGTCGCGTAGTCGGGTTTGATGCCCTGGTCTTCATATATTAGTTAAAATATAATAAAAAGCGGCAAATCCGGATGCCCGGATCCGAAGATTCGGAAGGTTCCCGTGTCCTGGCCTGCCGGGCAAAAAAAACCGCCCGGGTTTCCCCGGGCGGCGTAGTTTGATCCAGAGGGGCAGCGATGCATCAGCTGAATCGACTGAAACCTCGCGGAACGCGAAGCGTTCCGTGCCGCCGGGCCGCGGGGCGGCCCGGCGCTAAAATCCCAGGTACGCCTTCCGGACGCTCTCGTCCTGGGAGACCTCCTGGGCCGTGCCGGACAGGACGATGCTGCCGGTCTGCAGGACATAGGCCCTATGGGCGATGGAAAGCGCCATGAGGGCGTTCTGCTCGACCAGGAGGATCGTGGTGCCCTTGGAGTTGAGCTCCTTGATCACGTCGAAGATCTGGTCCACCAGCACGGGAGCCAGTCCCATCGAGGGCTCGTCCATGAGGAGGATCTTGGGGCTGGACATCAGCCCCCTAGCCGTGGCCAGCATCTGCTGTTCCCCGCCGGACAGGGTGCCGCCCTTCTGGGAAGACCGCTCCGCCAGGCGAGGGAAGAGGCCGAAGGCGCGGTCCACGCCGCGCTTGATCTCCGCCTTGTCCTTGACCAGGTAGGCCCCCATCTCCAGGTTTTCCAATACCGTGAGCCTCGGGAAGATGCCCCGGCCCTCGGGGACCATGCCCACGCCCTCCTTGTGGACCAGGTGGGCTTCCATGTGGGTGACGTCCTTGCCGTTGAGAAAGACCTTGCCGGACTTTGGATGCAGGAGGCCGGAGATGGACCTGAGGGTGGTCGTCTTGCCCGCGCCGTTGGCGCCGATCAGGGTGACGATCTCGCCCTCCTCGACGGTGAGGGAGATGCCCTTGAGCGCGTGGATGTTGCCGTAATAGCTGTGTATTTCCTTCAGTTCGAGCAGGCTCATCGGCTTCTCCTTATTTGGCCATGGCGGAGGCGGCGCCCCGCCCCAGGTAGGCTTCGATGACCCGCGGGTTGGAGGCGATCTCCTTGGGAGTGCCCTCTGCGATCTTCTCCCCGTAGTCCATGACCGAGATCCGCTCGGAGATGTTCATGACCACCTTCATGTCATGCTCGATCAGGAGGATCGTGATCCCCAGGTCGTCCCGAAGGCGGCGGAAGAGCCTCATGGCGTCCTCGCTTTCCGCCGGATTCATGCCCGCCGCGGGCTCGTCCAGCAGGAGGAGCTTGGGCTCCGAGGCCAGGGCCCGGGCGATCTCCACCCGGCGCTGGGCTCCGTAGGGCAGGCTGGCGGCCAGTTCGTTGCCCACGCCGTGCAGGCCCACGTACTCCATGAGTTCCTCGGCCTTGGCCTCGGCCCGCTGTTCCTCTTCCTTGAAGGCCTTGGTCCGCAGGACAGCCTGCACGGGGTTCTGCTTGAGCCGCGTGAAGGCTCCCACCATGATGTTCTCCACCACGGTCATGCCCCCGAAGAGACGGATGTTCTGGAAGGTCCGGGCGATGTGCAGGGCCGTGATCTTTTCCGGGGGCAGACGTTCGATGCGGTGGCCGTCGAAGGTGATGGCCCCCTCCTCGGGGGGATAGAGTCCCGAGATGGCGTTGAAGAAGGTGGTCTTCCCGGCGCCGTTCGGCCCGATGATGCTGTACAGCCGTCCGGTCTCGATGGTGAAGTTCATCTTGTTGACGGCCACCAGGCCCCCGAAGCGCTTTACCACGTTTTCCGCCACCAGGATGTTCGCGCTGTCAGGCATGGTCGGCCTCCTTGGTCCCGGGCGCGGCGCCGCCGTTCCCGTTGATGACGAGGGGACCCGTCCCCGCCCCGTCCGGCGTGTGCGCCTTGAGCTCCCGCTTGCGCCGGGCGGCGGGGAAGATCCCCGCGGGGCGGTAGATCATCATCAGGATCAGGATGATCCCGAATACCAGGCGCTGGTACTTGGAGGGGTCCAGCTGGTTGGACAGGTCCCGCCAGTAGAAGTTGATGATGGGTATGTAGGCGTCGCTCTGCCGGAGCCTGGAAAGGAAGAGAGAGAAGCTCTGAAGCACCTGGAGGTTCAGGATGATGACCACCGAGGCTCCGATGATGACGCCCTGGATGCTCCCGATGCCGCCCAGGATGACCATGGTAAGCACGCTCACGGATTGCAGGAAACTGAAGGACTCGGGGCTGACGAAGGTGCGGCTGGCCGCGAAGAGCACGCCCATGGCTCCCGCGAAGGAGGCCCCCACCGCGAAGGCCCCGAGCTTGAGCTTGTTGGACGGAATGCCCATTGCGCAGGCGGCCAGCTCGTCCTCCCGGATCGCCGTCCAGGCCCGGCCCACCTTGGAATCGTCCAGCCGGTAGGTGATGACCACCGCGACGATCACGACCACCAGGGCGATCAGGTAGAACAGGATGTTGTAGAACTGGTTTTCCGTGACGGGACGACCGACCAGGGGCTCGAAGATGCCGTTGAAGAACCGGATCACCCCGGGAGCCAGGGTGGGCCGCTGGATGGGAGTGATGCCCTGGGGGCCGTTGGTCAGGTTGATCGGCTTGTCCAGGTTGTTGGCCAACTGGCGCACGATCTCCCCGAAGCCCAGGGTGATGATGGCCAGGTAGTCGCCCCGGACCCGGAGCACGGGAAGCCCCAGGATGAGTCCTACTATGGAGGCCAGGATGATCCCCAGGAAGATGAAGAGGTAGAACCAGTCCGCGGCCATGAAGAACGGGGTCCCCGGGGGCGCCGTCCCGGGAATGGCATTGAGCAGGAAGGGCTGCTGGGAGCCGAAAAAGGCCCACAGGTAGGCGCCCACCGCGTAGAAGGCCATGTACCCGAAATTGAGGAGCCCCGAGAAGCCCACCACGATGTTCAAGCCCAGGGCCAGGGCGGAGAACACCGCGATCTGGAAGATCACCTCCAGGTAGAAGATGTTCCGGGCCCCCAGTATGGGGACCAGGACCACGGCCACCAGGACCGCCAGGGCCAGCTTGACGGGCTTGCGGATTTCGAGGAAATACGGCAGGGCCGCGGCGGTGGCGAAAACCAGGAACGCCGGGATCGACCGCGGGCTCAGGTATACCAGGACGAATCCCAGGACCAGGAGCGTGATGCAGAGCGCGTAGGGCGCCTTGCCCTTGTTCGCGTAGACGGCGGCCTTCCGAAGGGCGTCCCGAATCTGCGTTTTCATAGACGTCCTCCCCTACGCCTTCTGGGAAACCTGCTCGCCGAGCAGGCCCGAGGGGCGGAAAATTATGACGATGATCAGGATAAGGAACGCCAGGATGTCCTTGTACTCCGATCCGAAGTTGCCCATGGTGAAGGTGCCCAGGTAGGCGCCCGCGAAACTTTCGAGCATCCCCAGGACGATGCCTCCCAGGAGGGCTCCCGTGAGGTTGCCGATGCCTCCCAGGACGGCGGCCGTAAAGGCCTTCATGCCCGGCATGAACCCGACGAAGGGATCGATGCGGGTGAACTTGAGGGCGTAGAGCACCCCCGCGGCCCCGCCCAGGGAACCGCCGAGCAGGAAGGTGAAGGCTATGATCCCGTTCACCCCGATGCCCATGATGGCCGCGGTGCTGCGGTCCTGGGCGACGGAGCGGATGGCCTTGCCGATCCTCGTGGCGTTCACGATGTAGTTGAGCCCCACGAGCATGAACACGGCCG
>JBFZER010000375.1:0-8325 GCA_041306765.1 Spirochaetota bacterium
GTCCGGGTACCACCGCAGGTCGGCGCCCGGGCGTTCCCGGCCGCGGCGGGAGGGATCGAACTGAATCGAAAGCACCAGAGAGCCCGGAAGCCGCTCCCGGGCGGCTTCGGATAGCCAGTCCTCGCCGCCTCCAAGGACCAGGAGGCTGGAGGGCCGGCGGCCGGAAAGGCTTTGGTCCAGGAAGCGGACGGCCTCCCCCGCGGGATCGAACCGGGAATGCAGGGGACTTTCGGCGGGTTTCCCGCTCATGGGACCGGAATTTTCAAGGCCGGAGCGAGGCCGAGCCGTCTGCGCAGCCTGCCAGGAACTCCTCCATCTCGCCGGCCCGGGGAGAATCGAAGGTACGGGAACGCCGGATCGCCACCGGCGCGTCCGCTTCGGCTGTAACGAACCTGCGGAGGTATTTTCCCACCTGGCTTTGCAGGAGCTCCGTATCCGCAGGTCTCGAGCCGCAGCAAAGCGCGATCCATTCGCCCGAGTCGCAGAGGAAGACTCCTCCCGATGCCTCGAAAAAAGCGGCCAGACAGCGGACGAGATCCTCCCGGAGACATTCGGGATCCATGGCCGGGAAAGCTGAAAGAGCCTGGTCGAGAAAAGGCACGGGATCCAGGAGGCAGAGGGTCGCGAAGGTTGCCTGGGAATCCAGGGAGCGGGCAGCAACGACTTCCGAAAGTTCGGAAAGCCTTCGTTCCGCCGGCAGCGAGCGGGAGAAGCAGGAGGGACGGGACGCGTCCATGCGGGTCGCCAGGGATGCTCCCAACAGGGAAAGCATCCGGTCCGCTCCGGATATTCCGAGGATTTCCAGCCGGTACCGGAGGCCGAGGGGACAACCGCTTCGGACGGAATCATCCCCTACGCCCCGGATCGAAGCGAACAGCCGCGGTTCCGCGCCCGGCGGGTCCTGAAGGGTCACCCGGAGATCGGAAAAACCCAATCTGTCACGGAGTATGGTCAATACGCGCGCGGGAAGGAAATAGTCCTGGGGCGCCGCCAGGCTCTCCGCCAGGACGGCACCCAGGATTTCGTCGGAATCAGGGGTGTCTAGTTTTTTTTTTCCTCGGGAACCTGACGCGATCTGGATGCTTTCTTGAGGAGCCCTCCCCCTCGGGAAGGGGCGGTCTCGGTGCGCTCACGCGTTGCCTTGTCCAGTAGACCCATACCTTACACCAATCCCAGCTCTTCGAAGAGCCTCTTGTATGTCTCGAAATGCTCCGACTTGGCGAACTCCTCGATCTTCTCCTCGGGAAGGGACTCGAGAAGCTTGTCAAGGTACGTGAGCACGCTGCGGACCTCATCCTTGATGCGGTTCGGGATCGGCTCCGGCTTTGACGGCTCATCCGCCTCAAGTTCCTCGACGAGCAGGGACTCCGATTCGGGCGAGAGCCCCGGCTCCTTCGATTCACCGGCCGGTTCCAGGTCCATGACTTCCAGGAGATCCTCCGCCATTGCTTCGGGGGTCTCCTCGTGATGGAGGGCGATTTCGCCGAACCCGCCCGAATCCTCCTCGGCGGGAAGTTCCTCGACGAATTCCGGGACAAAGTTGCCGGCGCCGGAGGCGGTCTCATCGATCCCGGCCATGGGCAGCTCTATGTTATCGGGGGCTTCCAGGACGAGGGGGGCGGGTTCGCTGTCCAGTTCCAGGGTGAGCTCCTCAAGCTCCTCCGTGTCCCCATCCAGATCCGCGGGCTCTTCCAGCCCGTCCGCGGGCTCGAATTCCGCCAGGGGGAGCTCCTCCGCGTCCTCGAATCGCTCCTCCACAAGATCATCGATGTCGAGCTCTTCCGGCGAGGGCTCCAGGAGGGGGGCTTCCGGGAGCTCCTCCTCTCCGATCAGCTGAAGCTCCTCCGCCTCTTCCAGGTAGGAGGTGTCCTCGGGGGGCGGGGTCAGGGGGGCGACCCCCTCCTCCGCCAGGGCGGCGATGCTGCGGTCGGCGGGGGGGATCGAAACGGCGGAAGCCGGCCCGTCCTCGGAGGGAAGACGGAATTCCTCGATCCCGGCCCTTTCGACCGGCCGACCGCCGGAGGTATCCGCAGCATACTCCCCCGTCTCCGGAAGGAGGTCCCCGAAGCCTTCCAGAGTCTCGGTCCCCTCGTGTGCGCCGGCGAGGTCCGCGTTCTCCTCGGAAAACTCCGCCGTGTTCAGGATGTTGTCGAGTTCGTCACCGGTCAGGGCTATTGTCTCGTCCTCTTCCTCGTCGAAGAAGCCCCCCGCCTTGCCGCCCTCGGCCTTTCGGACAGCTTCGACTTCCCCGGAAGGCGACAGGCCCGCCGATTTCATGGCGGCTATCTGGGATTTAAGGGATACCAGCTCTTCCTTGATGGAGGAAAGCTCGCCGGCTATCTTGAGAAGTATATCCGCGGAGGCGTCCGAGGCCGACGGGGCGGCGGCGAGGCGTCCGGAGGTTCCCGCCAGATCCCTCTCCAGTTCGGCGAGGTCGTCGATGGGGGCTTCCCGGGGGAGCTCCGGTATGTCCTCCAGGCTGAACTCCTCGTCCCGAGCCGCGGGTGCCGAAGGGGCCGGTCTCGGAGGAGCCGGCCTCTCGAAGGATTCCGAATCCGCCGAAGCCGGGGATTCGGGGTTGTTCAGGAAGTCGTCGAAATCCGTGACCGTCTCGAAACCGCTGTCGCCGGGGGGCGGAGAGCGGTCCACCTTGCCGCCCTGGGCGGCGGGTCGCGGAGGCAGGGTGTCGTCGAACGTAAGGTCTATGTCGAGGGATTCGAAATCGGTTTCCGTTCCGGCCTCCAATACGGGTTCGGCTTCTTCCAGGCCGAAGTCGGACACATCCTGGAATTCCGTCGGCGCCCGGGAGGACCCGGAGCGTGGGACGGCGGCCTCGGGGGTGAATTCCTCGATCGGCACCCCAAGATCCTCCAGGGATTCGAATTCCGCCATGTCGGGAATGCGGGGTAGATCGTCCTGGCCGCCCGGGGAGACTTCCTCAAGGTCGGGGATGGAGAGATCCTCTTCCTGTAGGGAGGGGATCTCGGATGTCGCCCGGAAGGCGTTCCCATCTTCCCCGGCCCTCTTGCCGCGCGATCCGTCGCCGGCTCCCAGGAAGTCTTCTTCCTCGTCCGTCAAGAAGGACTCGTCGAGGACCGGAGCAGCTTCCGCAGCCTCGGAAAGGAGGGAAGGCTCTTCGGAATCAGGCTCTTCGAGCACATCCTGAGGTTCCGCCTTCACCCACACTCCGTACTGCTCGAGGTCCCGATCCTTGGCGTCGGGGTCGATTCCCTTCAGGTTCCGTCCTTCGTGCCGCTCAAAGGTCGCCATGGTCGCTCCGTTTTACGAGGGTCGTTCTGCTAGTGTATCGGCAGGGTTCGTCTCAGAATAAACGACCGTTTTCAAGTCTAATCGGGGCTTATCTCGTTGTCAATGATGGACGATCCGTCACCGGCGCGGTTTTCAGGGCCGGGAGCTCAAACATATAAAGGCGGAAGCCCTTCCGTCCGTAAATGAAGCGATGGGTACTCGACTCGCCGCGGGCGGCTATATTGGGCTCGCCGTCTATTGTCTGCTTTCCCTTTTCCTCGGTCCCATGGGACTGGCGGCTTACTCCGACCTGGATGTCCGCGTAGCCGGCATGCGGCAGAATCTCTCCTTCCTGGAGGCCCTGAATTCCGAGGCCCGGGCGCGCAAGGATTCCGCCCTCTACGATCCGGAAGCCCTTGCGCTGGAAGCCCGGAGCCTGGGATTCGTCGGACCGGACCAGGTCGTCGTCCGGCTCGGGTTCCCGGAGGGGACGACGTCACCCCGCGACCTGGGCACCCTGGTGCCCTATGTCCCGCCCCGGGGAATGGAAGATGCCCAACTGAAAGCTGTATCCCTGGCCGCGGCTCTCTGCGCGGCGTTCACGGGTTTCCTCGCTGGCTCCGGTCGGCGCAAGCCGCGGGGGGCCAGCGGCTCGATCAAGACCTGCGGAACAAGCGACGGAAGAAAGATTTCAGGGCTTCCCATATCCCGCGGATGATATTCGGGCGCCGGAGCCTCTCCAGCCGGGCGTACCCCTCCTCGAGTTCCAGATAGGATAGGGCGGACCGCTGGACGTTCTCCTCCAGCTCCAGTTCCAGCCTGTCGGCCCTGCCGTCCACGTCCACGATCAGGGCGTTGATGGTCTTCCAACCCAAGCGCTTGGCGGCGGCCAGCCGCCGGCCCCCGGCGATCAATTCGTTGCGGCGTCCGAGCACGATCGGATGCAGCAGGCCGTGGGCGCTCATGCTCGCGGCCAGGGCGTCGATGTCCCCCGGATCCCGGCGGACCCGGCGCTTCACCTTGATGCGATCGATGGGGACCTGCACGCTCTCCTCCCGCTGTACTTCTCTACCGACAAGTCTAGCCCGCGTCCTCAGGCTATTCAAGGACGGGGGGCGTCGTATACTCCGTGGGAGGGGTCGACGGGGGGGGCGTCGACGGGGGCAGGGGAGAGGAGGAGGCCGGCGCCGGAGCCGAGGGCGGCTGGGGCGCCGGGGCTTTGAGAAGCTGATCAAGGCCCGGCAGGTCGAGGGTCAAGGTCGTGTCGACGTCCAATCCGCCGAACACGGAGCCCTGGCGGCTCAGGGACTGCATGCCCCGGTCCGCAGCCTGGGAAGAGAATTGGTGGAGGTCGCAGTACTGGTGGGGCTGGGTCCCCTCGTAGTACACGAGATTCGCCAGTCCCTCGTCGCAGTAGTCCGTGGGCAGGAGGCCGGATTTGGCGCAGACCTTGACGTCCACCAGGCCCGACTGGGGGCGGACGAAATCCTTGAAGGGAAGACCCCGGTGTATGGCCTCCGTGTAATTGGCCCATAGAACGCCCGCGATCGCCGCGCCCGACTGGGTGACCCCCAGGGAGTTGCCGGGCCGGTCGAAACCGAACCAGACGGCCGTGGTCATGTACGGCGTGAAGCCTACGGTCCAGGCGTCGGCCCAGTTCTGGGTGGTGCCCGTCTTGCCCGCGGAGGGGATGGTGTACTTCTTGCCTTCCTCGTCCTTGTAGGTGAAGAGCTTGCCCCCCGCGGTGGGGTATTGGAGGGTGCCGTCGGAAACCGTACGGCGAAGCATGTCCGTCATGACGTAGGCGTTTTGAGGGGAGATCAGCTGGATCGCCGAGCCCTTTTTTTTCTGCTGTGTCCGCAGTTCCTTTTCCGGCTCCAGGAATACCCTGCCCTGCCGGTCTTCCACGGACCGGATGGCGACGGGGGTCACTTCCCGGCCCTGGTTGGCAAAGATGGAGTAAGCCCGGGCCATCTTCAGGGGGGACACGCCGATGACGCCCAGCGCCAGGGGATAGAGCCTGGGGAAGGTCCTGCGGATCTCCGAGGGGTCCGTGACGTCCAGCAGGGCCGCCGCCCGGTTGATGGCCGCGTCGAACCCGATGGCGTCCAGGACCTTGACGGACGGAACGTTCATGGACTTGGCCAGGGCCACCCAGGTCAGGACGGGGCCCTTCCACTCGCCCCGGTAGTTGAGGGGGATGTAGGGAGTGCCGTCGTCGTTGTAGAAGACCACGGGGCTGTCGTAGATGAGGCTGCCCTCCGTGAACTTGCGCGTGTCGATGGCCGCGGAATAGTACAGGGGCTTGAACGCGCTGCCCGGCATGAGAAGGGATTGGGTCGCGCGGATTAGCTGGTTGGACTGGTCGTACTTGGATCCGCCCACGACGGCCTTGACGTGACCCGTCTCGTTCTCGATGGTGATGAGAGCGCCTTCAACGGTCGCCTTCTCCATCTGAAGGCGGACCTGGTCGTAGCTGGCCTTGGTGGCCGTGCGCAGGTCTCCGATTCCGAAGACAAGGGCCAGGGAGTCGATGGTCGGATTCAGGGTGCTTCGGTAGTACTCCTGGGCGCGGTTCTGGACCTTGGAGTCCGAGACGAACAGGGGTTCCAGGTTGAACGCCAGCCCCAGCATCTCGACGATCGGGACGTAGGTGGATTCGGCCTCCTTGAGCCGCAGACCGCTGGAGGCGAGGTATTCCTTGTTGGCCTGTTCGATGCCCCGGGCCATGGACCGGTCGGCGAAGGCCTGGTAGTCCAGGTCGAGGGTCGTGTGTACGGTGAATCCGTCCTTGTAGATATCCAGGGAGCCGTAGAGCATGCCCTCCAGCTGGCGGCGGACGTATTCGCTGAACCAGGGGGCCTTGTCGTCCCGCATATAGAACGCGCTGGTGGCCGTACGGGTATAGTCGAAGTTCTCCCAATAGGAAGCGAAGGCATCGTCCGCTGCTTCCCGGTCCACATATCCCAGCAGGATCATCTGGTCCAGGATCTCCCGGCTGCGCTCCCGGGCGATGGTGGGGTTCCGGAAGGGATTGTAGCGTGTGGGACTGGAGAGCTGGATGACCAGGATCGCGGCCTCGGCTACGGAGACCTCCCGGGCGGAGTGCCCGAAGAAGAACTTGCTGGCCGCCTCCACCCCGTACACGCCGGGGCCCATGATCATGCGGTTCAGGTACATCTCCAGGATTTCCTGCTTGGAAAACCTGCGCTCCAGTTGAAGCGCCCACCAGAGCTCCACGATCTTCCGCCGGAGGCTGATATCCGTTCGGTCGGCGTACAGCGTTCCGGCGAGCTGTTGGGTTATCGTGGAGCCGCCGCCCAGGTTCCTGCGGGTGATCACCCCGAAGGCGGCGCGGAAGATGCCCCGGAGGCTGAATCCCCGGTGTTTCCAGAAATCCTGGTCCTCCCGGACGATGAAGGCGTCGACCAGGTGCTGGGGCAGTTCCTTGATCGCCACGATCTCCCGCTTCTCTTCCGAAAAGAATTCGGTTATCAAGCGGCCCTTGATGTCCAGGAGCCGGGTGGGCAGGGCGGGATTGAAGTCCGTGAAATCCTCGACGTTGGCGATGTTGCGGGTGGACGCGATCGCGACCCCGATGCCGACGCCCAGGATGAGCGCGGAGACCAGGGTGACGGCCAGAGCCGCTTTCAGGAGGGTGCCCGGACGAAGGGGACGAGCCATGACCGTAGGGTATCCGAAGCCTCGTGACCGGGTCAAGGCGAGGGAGGGCCCCGCCTCGATCGCCGGGGACTGCATCGGGACCGTCCCGGTTCTTCTCCGTCGACGGATGTGATTTTTTTCGGTATCCTAGTATCAAGGATTGAAATGGATACCTCCGAAATCACGGCAGACGACACACCGTCCACGTTCGAACACATGATCGACTCCCCCCCCGACCTGCCCCTGGCCCCGGAATACCCCGTGGAGCTGACCGTGAACGGGGTCCGTCTGGCTGCCTTCCTGTGCACCCCGGAGCACCTGGACGAGCTGGCCGCGGGCAACCTCTTCACCCGCGGTTCCCTGGGGGATCCCGGCCAGATCCGCACGCTGGGTGCCTGCCCGGACCTGCGGATCGTGGCGGTGACCACGAAGTCTCCCCTGGAAGAGGAGAGCCTGGGGCTGTCCCGGGTGATCGCCTCGGGCTGCGGGGCCGGGCTCGAGTTCTCGGAGGATTTCAAGAACGCCCCGGCCCTGCCGGGGGGATTCTCGGTGGAGCTTACGGCCTTGCGGGTTTGGGCACGGGCCATGTTCGAGTCTGCGGTCCAGTACCGTCGGACCGGGGGCATGCACTGCGCCTGCCTGGCCGGCCGGGACGGCAGGACCTGCGTCCGGGAGGACGTGGGACGCCACAACGCGGTGGACAAGGTTATCGGCCGGGGCTTCCTGGACCGGTGGGATTTTTCCGGGTCCTGCCTCCTGACCAGCGGCAGGATCGCCGCGGACATGATCCTGAAGGCCTCCGCCGCGGGCATTCCCGTCGTGGTCTCCCGGAGCATCCCGACCACCACGGCCTATGAGATCGCCCGGCTCCGAGGCATCACCGTCGTAGGCCGCATCGAATCGAAGGACCCTATTCTCTATACCCGGCCGGAGCGTATCATCCGGTGAGGGAAGCGCGGAAGCGAGGAGGAATCGCATGTTCGGACGGATCGGCCCCATGGAGCTCATACTCATCCTGGTCATAGCCCTGGTGATCTTCGGGCCCAAGAAGCTGCCGGAGATCGGAAAGGCCATCGGCACGGCAATCAAGGAATTCAAGAAGCACACCGGCGGCGTGTCGGAGAGCATCGAGGACGCGGTGAACGCCCCGGACGAGGCGCCCAAGATCCAGGACGCCGCCGTAGGCAAGGAAACCGATCCCAGGAAGTAGGGGTAGGCGAGGGCGATGCGAGCCGGCGGCCCCGTCTTCGGGATCGCAGACCCTCGGAGAACGCGATGAGCGACGCACCCATGCCCTTCCTGGCCCATGTGGCCGAACTCCGTAAGCGTCTCCTCCTGGCCTTCGCGGCCCGGCCGGCCCCGACGATCGTGAGTTTTCCGATTACCGAGACACTCGCGGCATATCTCATGCAT
>JBFZER010000376.1:0-4554 GCA_041306765.1 Spirochaetota bacterium
GAACTAGTCATCGAGGACATCGGACGCGGAGTCCGGATCGTCCGGGGTCCCACGAACCTGGGGATCATAGCGGCCGGGGACGGCACGGCGGTCCTGATCGATTCTGGCAACGACGAGGACGCGGGCCGGAAGCTTCTGCACCGTCTTGAGGCGGACGGCCTCCGCCTGGCCCTGATCGTCAACACCCATTCCAACGCGGACCACTGCGGCGGAAACGCCTTCCTCCAGGCCCGGACGGGGTGCCGGATCGCGGCCACCCGGGAGGAGGCGGCCTTCGTGGAGAACCCCCTCCTGGAACCCAGCCTGCTCTGGGGCGGGTATCCCCCGGCCGCGCTCCGGAACAAGTTCCTCATGGCCAAGCCCTCCCGGGTGACGGATGTGATTCCCCCGTCCGGCCCCGTGCCCGGCACGGACCTGGAGGCCCTGCCCCTGCCAGGCCACTTCGTGGGCATGATCGGGGTGCGCACCCCGGGAGGCGCCCTGTTCTGCGCGGACGCCCTGGCTTCCGCGGAGATCCTGGCCAAGTACCCGGTCTACTTCCTCTACGACGTGGCGGCCCACTACCGGACCCTGGACTTCCTGGCCTCCTATCCCGCCGAACTCTTCGTACCCAGCCATGCCGCCCCGACCCGGGAGATCGCCCCCCTGGTGGAGGTCAACCGCCGGGCCGTGGACCGGGTGAACGAGGTCCTCCTGGACCTGGCCCGGCCCGAACCGTCCTGGGAGGATCTTTTGGCGGGCCTGGTGACGCGCCTGGGTATCGAACTGAACCACTCCCAGTACGCCCTGGTCCATGCCTCCGTCCGGGCCCACCTGGCCTACCTGACGGACACGGGGGTCCTGGTCTCCCGGTTCGAGGGGGGGAAGCTCCGGATCGGCCGCCGCCCCGGATAACTTGCCTTTCGCCTGAATAGTATAAATATTGAATATAGTCATTGGAGGTAAACGATGATCCAGAACATGGGAACCATTGATCGTGTCATCCGTATCGCGGCCGCGATCGGCGTTGCGATACTCTACGCGGCGGGACTGATTTCCGGAACCACCGCCGTAGTCTTGGGATTTTTCGCAGTCGTCTTCCTCGCGACCAGTTTCCTGGGCTTCTGCCCGCTGTACCTCCCCTTCAAGATCTCGACCCGGAAGAAGGGCTGAGTATGCGGCGCTCGGGTTACCCGGGCGCCGTATACCTCTGAACCATCGATTCATGATCATTCCCCTCAAAGCCATCCGCGCCCGCAGCTCCGTCCGTTCCTACGACGGCGTCCCGCTAAGCCCCGAAGAACGGAACATCCTCATGCGGACTTTTTCAGATTGCCTCCCGGGCCCCTTCGGCGGACGGCCGCGCTTCGTCCTGGTCGAGGCTAGCCGGGAGGGCCTCCCGGGCGGCCGAATCGGCACCTACGGGGTGATCCGAAACGCCCCGGCCTACATCGCGGGGGCGGTCAAGCCGGGGCCCTTGGCCTTCGTGGACTACGGATACTGCCTGGAGGGGATAATCCTGGCAGCTACGGCCCTGGGTCTGGGGACCTGCTGGCTCGGGGGTTTCTTCGACCGGGGGTCGGCCGCCCGGGTTCTGACCCTCGGACCGGGAGAGGTCGTTCCCGCGGCGACCCCCGTGGGACGGCCCGCGGAGGGCAGGCGGACCCTGATGGAGCGGGTCATCCGGGGCGCGGCGGGATCTTCAAGGCGGAAACCCTTCGAATCGCTGTTCTTCGACCGGAACTTCGACCGCCCCCTGACCCCCGGGGAGGCGGGTCCCTGGGCGGAGGTCCTGGAATGCGTGCGGATCGGCCCCTCGGCCTCGAACAAGCAGCCCTGGCGGATCGTCCGGGCCGCGGGACCCGAGGATACGGCCTTCCATTTCTTCCTGGACGAGGACCGCGCCTACAGCCGGGCGATCCCGGGCGTCCTTCTCCAGGACCTGGACATGGGCATCGCGATGCGGCACTTCGAGGCCGCCGCCCGGGCCCTGGATCTGCCGGGCCGCTGGTCGCGGCTGGAAACGTTCCCGCCCGTTCCGAAATCCACCTTCAAGTACATATCCACCTGGAAATGAACGGGACCTGGAACCACAGATCCAACAGGATCCACAAGATAGGACACGATTAACAAGATGGGAAATCGATGAGGACATTTTTTCCGATCCCATCTTGTTAATCTTGATTCATCTTGTCCATCTTGTTGGATCTATGGTTCCAAGGCCGGGGTCGGACCGCATTGATTCGACTGCCGTCCTAGTCCATACTGTAACCAGGATACCCCGGATGATAGCAAGCATCGGCACTTCGATACGGACCCGGCTCGACTCCTTCCTGTACGGCCTGGGCTTCTTCATGAACGTCCTTCGCGAGACTGTCCGGTTCTTTCGGCGCCGCCAGGTCGGATACAAGGTCCTGGTAATGCAGATCCTCTTCACGGGCTTCGAGGCACTCCGGATCAACGCGGTCATGTCCCTGGGCATCGGCGCGGCCATCATCGTGATCGGAACCTCCCTCCTGCCCCAGTTCGGCCAGAGCCAGCTCCTGTACACCATCCTCATCATCGTGATCACCCGGGAGCTCGGACCTCTGCTCACGGCCTTCGTGGTGATCGCCCGGTCCGGCACCGCCATCGCCACGGAGCTCGGAACCATGGTGGTGAGCCACGAGATCGAGGCCTACCTCTCCGTGGGCGTCAACCCGATCTCCTACCTGGTGGTGCCCCGGTTCCTGGGGATGGTGGCTTCCATGCTCATCCTGACCATCTACTTCAACATCTTCGGGCTCCTGGGTTCCTTCCTGGTGGTCCAGGTGGTGCGCCCCGTGGGCTTCCAGGAATACTTCCGCAACCTCCTCACCACGCTCACCGTCTCGGACATCCTCTCGGGGCTGGGCAAGAGCGTCATATTCGGGGCGATCACCTCCGTGGTCGCCACCTACCAGGGCTTCTCGGTTTCCCGGGCGTCCACGGAGATCCCCGTGGCGGGCATCCGGGCCGTGGGCCAGAGTTTCATGCTCTGCATCCTGGCGGACGTGGTTATAACCCTGATGCAGTACGTGTGAGGCGGCGATGGGCGAGGAAACGGCGAATCCCGTCATAGAGTTGCGCTCCGTCACGACCTACTCGGGGGGCTACCAGATCCTCAAGGACGTCTCCGTATCCTTCGCCGAAGGGTCGACCACCGCGGTCCTGGGCTCCGCGGGCAGCGGCAAGAGCGCCCTCCTGAAGACGGCGGCGGGGCTCATGGTTCCCGAGACGGGCGCCGTCCTCTTCCGCGGCAATTCCCTCGCCTCCTTCTCGGAGGACGACGAGCGGTTCTTCCGGAGCCGCACCTCCTTCGTGTTCCAGGACGCGGCCCTCTGGGCCAACCAGACCATCCTCAACAACATCGCCCTGCCCCTGAGGGTCCACCGGCACTGGATGGGGGAAAGCGAGATCGCGGAGCGGGTCCGGGAGGTCCTTTCCCGGGTGGGATACGACGAGGGCTTGGCCCTGCGACCGGCCGAGCTCTCCGCGGGGGAGCAGAAGCTGGTTTCCATCGCCCGGGCCCTGGTCCTGGACCCCGAGCTGGTCTTCCTGGACGAGCCCGCCTCGGGCCTGGATGAGGACGCCAAGGAGAGGGTGCAGGAGGTCCTGGACTCCCTGCGCGAGGCCGGCAAGTCCGTGCTCCTGGTGACCAACGACATGGGATGGGTGCACAGGATCGCGGACCGCATCGTCATCATCCGGGACGGAAGGATCGCCGCCGCGGGACCCTACGACGAGATCGTGGCCAGCGAAGTGCCGGAAACCGCGGGGCTGGTCGCCCGGCTCCGGGCCCGGGGCGCCCGCGGCCGGTCGGCCGCCGGGAACCCGTCGACCGTGGTCCTGCCCGCCCGGGAATCCACCGAATCCGACAGGTCCGCCGGAACCGCGGCGGACGAGGAGAAGCTGCCATGAAGTTCCGCATCAAGCACGCAGACCGCGTCGTGGGTCTCTTCGTCCTCGTGGCCCTGGGGCTCCTCTGCTTCATCGTGATCCTGCTGGGAGCGAACCAGCGCTGGTTTGCCAAGAATTACGAATTCAAGTCCCGGTTCGAATCCGGCACGGGCATTCCTCCCGGTACGGCCATCCTCATGCGGGGCTTCCAGATCGGCAAGATCAAGAAGATCACCCTGACCGAGGAAAACCTGGTGGATGTGGTGTTCGACATCTACGACACTTACTACCCCAAGGTTCGCCAGCACTCCCTCCTGGAGCTCTCGGTCTCCCCCATCGGCCTGGGGAGTCAGCTGCTCTTCCACCCCGGCCGGGGGGAGGAAGTCCTCGCGGAGGGCTCGTACATCCCCGCCGCGGACTCGCCCGAGGGCCAGGCGGTCATCGAGCAGGACCTCGCGGAAATCCCTCCCCGGGACGACACCATCTCCCGGCTCATCGCGGGCCTCAACCCCCTGCTGGAGAACGCCAGCCGCACCCGGGTCACCGTCAACAGCTCCCTGTCGGAGGTGTAGCGCGCCTTGGCCGGCGAGTGTTCCGGTCCCCTGGGCTCCATCGTCGGGGACGTGACCAAGGCGGGCGCGGAGCTCCCCCGGGCCG
>JBFZER010000377.1:0-7720 GCA_041306765.1 Spirochaetota bacterium
AGGCCCGACGCTTGTCCCAGCGCCGGGCCGCGGCGACGACGGCGGGGATGAAGGCGATGGCCGAAACCTCGGCGGCCAGGACCAGGTAGTTGGCATGCCCGGGGGACCTGAGATAGTAGCTTACGAAATACACCAGTGCGGAGGAGATGATCGCTGTGGTGGTCCAGGAGAACAGGTAGAGTCCCATCACCTGGCGGAAGGGCCGGTTGGCCAGCACGGCCCGGGTTGATTCCGCCAGGACTTCCCAGAAATTCGGCCGCGCGGATTCCCGCCCCTCCGAAGGTCCGCCGCCCTCGTCGTCGAAACCTTTCGCCGCCTTGTAGGCGAACCAGGGCGGCACCATGCAGAACAATCCCAGGCCGATCCCGGCCAGGGCGAACCGGGCGGCGGCGTCCTCCACCAGGCCCGAGAGGATCGTCATGAAGATGACCGCCCCCAGGGTGCCGCTTATGGAGAACACCATCCGGTACCCGTTCAAGGAGCTCCTCTCGTCGTAGTCCCGGGCCAGGGACGGGGTGAGGGCGTTGAAACTCACGTGGTACAGGGTGAAGAAGGTGTCGAAGGCCAGGAAGACCGCCGTGTACCACAATGCCCTCGCGAGAGGCCCGAAGGGAGGGACGATCCAAAGCAGTCCGAAGGTGATCCCCAGGGGGACCGAAGCCGCCAGCATGGGGACCCGCCTTCTTCCGCCCCGGAACCGGAACCCGTCCGACAGGGTCCCAAGGATCGGGTCGTTGACCGCATCCCAGAGCTTGACGGCCAGGATGGACCACGCCGCCGTTCCCGGCGGCAGCCGGGCGACGTCGGTCAGGAAATACAGCTGGTAAAAACCCAGGACCGTCAGGGGCATAGCCGCGGTCAAATCGCCCAGGCTGAACATGAACTTTCGAGCGCCCGTCAAGGTTGTGGCCATGGGAACGGATTATAGGGGTGATTCTCGGAATGCGCAAACGAAACCGACTCCACGCCTCCGCCCTGCCCGAGCGGTGTCGGAGGACAAGGAATTTCCGGCAGGTTTCGGGCTATGCCCTGAGATTTCGTCCCATCAGCGCTACACTCTTCACTGCCCGAGGATCGTCCGATCTCGGGTTCCCGGGCGGAGGCCGATACGAATTCGTCCCGCCCTCGGGAACGTCCGTGAACGTCCTATCAAAGGAGTGCACAATGAAGAAGCTATGGTTCATCCTGCTGTGCGCGGTCGCCGGCTCGATCGGCGTCTTCGCCCAATCCGCCTGCTCGGAGAATCCCTGGTCGGAGGGGCGGCCCGGATTGACCCTGTCCGGCCCCTACGCCAAGGAGGAGCTTTCCGCGATCAAGGCGGACCTGGGGGACCAGGAATTCGGAGATCTCAGCATCGCCCGGCTTTCGCCCTACTGGACACGGCTCAACCTGGCGCTCAGCAAGGACCAGTACCTTGAGGAGACCTCGAAAATGTCCCTGATCATGCCCGGAGCCGGTCAGTTCAAGAACGGGGACACCTCCGAGGGGATCGGCTTTTTGTCCCTCCACCTGGCCGTGGTGACCGGGACCCTGACCGGATTCTACTTCCTGCTGCCTGCGGACCTCAGGTTCAACAACCTCGATTATCTTGATACGTCCCTGAGGGACATCAACGACGCCTGGCAGGCCCACAGCATCCGCGATTACCTGCCCTCGATCGGGGTCCTGATGGCGGGCGCAGTCCTGGACATGGGTATCCGGTACTGGGCCTCCCGGGAGGCGTACGCGGGTGCCCGCGCGGCGGTCGAATCCGGCAGGGCCGAACTGAAGCCGGTGCTCGGTCCCGGCTACCTCGGTTTCGGGATGGCCTTCTAATCGGGTTGTTACTGGTCTAACCCGCGGGCAGGGAGCCTGTCCCGACGGGCTCCTAACCCGCGGTCCTCCGGATCATCGTCCGGTAGCCCTCCAAGGTCCCGAACCCGTACTTCCCGTACAGGGCGATCGCGGGGGCGTTCGCCTCCGCCACCTCCAATTTCATCTGCATCCGGCGCTCCCGGGCAACCCCTACCGCCGCCTCCATCAGGCGCTTCCCGAGGCCCCGGCCCTGGAGCTCCGGCCGGACGGCCATGTGGTGCAGGTACAGGCGCCGCCCGTCGTCGCTGATCCAAGCGGACCCGACGATCCGGTCCCCCGAGGCCAGGACGACAAGCCTGCCGCCCCGGGTGAGGGTGAGGCGCACGGACTCGAGGGTGTCGCCCCGGGCGGGATTCCCGATTCCCGCAGACTCCCACAGGTCCGTCAGGGACCCGAAGTCCTCTTCCGCGAAATCCCGCAGGACGTACGCTTCCCTATCGCCCACGGCCGCCCTCTTTCGCCGCCCTCCGCTTGGCCGCGAGCACGGCCAGGAATTCCTGGACGACGCAGCCCGCCAGGTACGCGGTGATCTGCGCGGGATCGTGGGACGGCAGCACCTCGACAACGTCGAAGCCGACGAAGTCCAGGCGGCCGACGCTCCGGAGTAGCTTGATCCCCTCCCAGCTCGAGAAGCCCCCGACCTCCGGGGTCCCGGTCCCGGGCGCGTAGGCGGGGTCGAAGAAGTCGATGTCGAAGGTCAGGTGGGCCTTACGATCCCTGACGGTTTCCAGGATACGGCCCGCGGTCCACTCGATCCCGTGATCGTGGATGTCCTTCGCCGGGATGACCGTGAACCCGAGCTCCTCGGACTCCCGGATCGCCCCCGTGCCGAAGAGGCCCCGGGCGCCGACCTGGATGGAACCCTCAACGTCCAGCAGACCTTCCTCGACGGCCCGCCGGAAGATCGTTCCATGGGTCAAGGCGCTGCCGTTTTCGGAGTCGTAGGTATCCAGATGCGCGTCGAACTGGACCAGGGCGACGGGACCGTGCTTCTTCGCGATTCCGCGGAGCTGGGGAAGCGTCACGGAATGATCGCCTCCCAGTCCGACGGTGAACACATTCTGACGGACCACCTCGTCGAAGGTCCGCTCGATTTCCCGATGGCTGGCCCCGAGGTCGCAGGGATTGATGTTAGTGTCCCCATAGTCGACGCCCGAAAGGTAGCGGAAGATGTCGATATCCAGGTTCAGGTTGCCGGAGCGGAGCATCAGGGACATCTCCCGGATCGCCGCGGGTCCGAATGCTGCCCCGGATCGGAAGGTCGTACCGCCGTCGCAGGGAATCCCGACGACCGCGAAGTCCGCTCCGGACAGGTCGCCCGTGACCCAGGGAAGCTTCATGAAGGTGCGGATGCCCGTGAACCGGGTGACGACGCTGGGATCCTCCGGGCTGTACCGGATCGTGGCGGCCATATCGTCCTCCTCCGACGACCGGGGCCGCCCTGCCGGACGGCCCCGTTTTCTGTCCTACTTCTTCTTGCCCAGCTTGTGCTTCTTCACGAACTCGTCCAGCACCTCGGTCAGGTTGGGGCTTCCGATCTCCTGGAGGTCGTAGCCGACCTTCACGGTGGGCTTCTTTATCTTGACGATCCGGTTGAGGTCGATGGGGGTGGCGATCACGACGGTGTCGCAGTCGGTCGTGTTGATCGTGGCCTCCAGGTCCTTGACCTGCTGGTCCCCGTAGCCCATGGCGGGCAGGAGGGTGCCGATGTTGGGGTAGATCCGGAAGGTTTCCGCCAGCTTGCCCACCGCGGCGGACCGGGGGTCCACCAGCTCGGCGGCGCCGAACTTGCGGGCGGCGACGATGCCTGCGCCGATCTTCATGTGACCGTGGGTCAGGGTCGGGCCGTCCTCCACGCAGAGGACGCGCTTTCCCTTGATGAGCTCGGGCTTGTCCACGGTTATGGGGCTGGCCCCGTCGATGACGACCGCCCCGGGGTTCACCCTCTGGATGTTCTCCCGGACCGTCTGGATGCCCTCGGGGGAGGCGGTGTCGATCTTGTTGATCACCACCACGTCCGCCATGCGCAGGGAGACCTCGCCGGGGTAGAAGGACACCTCGTTGCCCGGCCGGTGGGGATCCGCGACGGTGATCAGGAGGTCCGTCTTGTAGAAGGGGAAGTCGTTGTTGCCGCCGTCCCAGAGGATGACGTCCGCCTCCTTCTCGGCCTCCCGGAGGATGGCCTCGTAGTCGACACCGGCGTAGATCACGTTCCCCCGCACCACGTGGGGCTCGTACTCCTCCATCTCCTCGATGGTGCACTTGTGCTTCTTGAGGTCCGCCACGGTGGCGAAGCGCTGGACCTTCTGGGCCACCAGGTCGCCGTAGGGCATGGGATGGCGGATGGCCACGACCTTGAGCCCCTTGGCCATGAGCATCTGGACGATCTTGCGGCTGGTCTGGCTCTTCCCGGATCCGGTCCGCACCGCGCAGACGGCGATGACGGGCTTGGTCGACTTCACCTGGGTGTCCGCGGGCCCCAGGAGGCGGAAGGTGGCTCCCGCGGCGTTCACGATGGCCCCGACCCCCATCACGTGGGTATAGGGCACGTCCGAGTAGGCGAAGACGCACTCGTGGACCTTGAGGGTCTTGATGAGTTTGGGCAGGTCGGATTCCAGGTGGATCGGGATGCCCTTGGGGTACAGCTTGCCCGCCAGTTCCGCGGGGTACTTGCGGCCCGCGATGTCCGGGATCTGGGCGGCCGTGAAGGCCACCACGTTGAACTCGGGTTTGTCGCGGAAATAAGTGTTGAAGTTGTGGAAGTCGCGTCCGGCGGCTCCGATGATGATGACGTTCCGTTTCTCCATTCTATGGCCTGCCTTTGAAGACCGAGACGATTCCGGACCCGGCTCCGGTGACGAGGGGAGGGCCGCGTATCGACTCGATGGAATCGCGCCGGGGGGGGCCGGCGACAGGCAAGTATGCGCCCCGGCAAATCCGCTGTCAAGGTGAAAGGACGTAAATATTTATACAGAAAGAAGGTATAATCATTCCAGGACTCCGGGCACTTCCCATGCTCCGGGCCCCTGCAGTAGAATACCGGCGGAAAGGCGGATCCATGACCGGACTCAACATCACCAGCGAGATCGGGACGCTCAAGCGCGTCATCCTGCACACCCCGGGGCCGGAGATCGAGGCCATGACCCCCAAGGAGGCGGAGCAGGACCTCTACAACGACATCATCCCCCTGGAGGCGGTGCGCCGGGAATACGACAGCCTGAAGTCCTTCCTGTCCACCGTCGCCTCGGTATACGAGGTCACGGAGCTCCTGGCCCAGGCCATCGCCCCGAACGGCAACAAGTTCGAGTTCCTGAAGACCCTGGCCACCCTCTGCCCCATCCGCAGCCGCATGGACGAGCTTTCCTCGATGTCCGCCCCCGAGTTGGCACGCCTGACCATCGAAGGCCTGCCCGCCCTGGAGAGGAGCCTCTCAGCCACCCTGGATCCCCACGCCTTTGTAGCCCGCCCCCTGCCCAACACCTACTTCATGCGGGACTCGGCGGCTGTGTTCCGAAATTATGTCCTTTCCGGCGCGACGGCCTTCGACGTACGCCTTATCGAGAGCGTGGTCACCCGGTTCATCTTCCAGCACCACCCGGACTTCATGGCCAAGGGTCTTTTGTTGAACGGCCCCGAGGAGCGCAGCCGATACATCACCATCGAGGGCGGGGACTTCCTGGTCCTCGGGCCGACCACCCTAGCGATCGGCGTCTCCGAGCGGACCACCCCGGACGCGGTGGAGCGGGTGGCGGTAAACGCGGCGCGCATGGTCGGGGAACCCGTCACCGTGATCGCGGTCCAGATCCCCCGGGAGCGGGCCACCATCCACCTGGACATGGTCTTTACCGTGATCGACCGGGACGCGTGCCTCGTCTACGCCCCCGTCGTGATGGACCCGAACCGCTGCCGTGCGGTCCGGATCCAGGCCCAGCCCAACGGCCGGGCCTCCTGCTCGGAGGTCCAGAGCCTCCTGCCCGCCCTGAAGGCCGCGGGCTTCGACCTTGAGCCCGTGCTCTGCGGGAACGGCCATCGGCTCTACCAGGACCGGGAGCAGTGGCTGTCCGGGGCCAACTCCTTCGCCTTCGGTCCCGGGAAGATCGTAGTGTACAACTGCAACGCCTACACCCTGGAGGCCCTGACCAAGGCGGGCTTCGTGTACCGACGGGCCGAGGAATTCATCCAGGGCAGCGCCAAGGCCGAGGACTTCGGCCGCCTGGTGGTAGGCTTCGACGGCATCGAACTGGCCCGGGGCGGGGGCGGGGCCCGGTGCATGACCTGCCCGGTGGAGAGGGAAGACCTCTAGGCGGTATCCGGCTTACTCCGCCGCCGCGATCGCGTCCATCTCCACCTTGAAGCCGTAGTGGAGTCCGGGCACCGGCACCACGGTGCGGGCGGGCTTGTGCTCCCCGAAGAAGCCGGCGTAGGCGGCGTTGAACCGGCCCCAGAGCTCCAGGTCCGAGATATATACCGTGCAGCGCAGCACCCTGTCCCGGGAGCTCCCCGCGGCGGCCAGGACAGCATCCAGGTTGCGGAAGACCTGGGCGGCTTCCACTTCGATCTGGCCGAATATTTTTCTGTTCGTGCCGGCCTCGACCGGAAGAAGACCCGCGAGGTAGACGATGCCGGCATGGACCACGGCCTGGGAATAGTGACCCCCGGGGACCGGGGCTCCTTCGGTTTGAATGGTTTGTACCGCTCTCATGGTGAGGCCACTTTACCACGCGAAAAGGCACGCGTATACTCGATCCGGAGGCTCCCATGCTGCCAGAACTCGCCCCCACCGCCGATGAAATCCTCGCCGCCCGGGCGCGGATCGCCCCGTACGCTCACATAACCCCGCTGCTGACAAGCCGGACCCTGGACGAGCGCACGGGCTGCCGGGTCCTCCTGAAGTGCGAGAACCTCCAGCGGGTCGGCGCGTTCAAATTCCGGGGAGCCTGCAACGCCGTGCTGTCCCTCTCCGACGAGGAAGCCCGCCGGGGGGTGGTCACCCATTCTTCGGGGAACCATGCCCAGGCCCTGGCCCTGGCGGCCCGTCTGCGGGGAATCCCGGCGCGGATCGTCATGCCCCGGACGGCCCCGGCGGTCAAGGTGGCCGCAGTCAAGGGCTATGGGGCGGAAATCACCTTCTGCGAGCCCACCCTGGAAGCCCGGACCGCCGCCGCGGACGCGATCATCGCCGCCACGGGGGCGGTCCTGGTCCATCCCTACGACGATCCCCGGGTGATCGCCGGGCAGGGGACCTGCGCCCTGGAAATCCTGGAGTCCGGGGAGAAGCCCGACGTCCTTCTGTGTCCCGTGGGGGGCGGCGGCCTCACCAGCGGAACGGCGCTTTCCGCGCGCTACTTCGGCGGCGGCGCAGTCCGTGTCGTGGCCGCGGAGCCCGCGGGCGCGGACGACGCCTACCGGTCCTTCACGACCCGATCCTTCGTGCCCCAGACGGGCCCCAGGACGATCGCCGACGGCCTCCTGACGAGCCTGGGAAAGCTCACCTTCCCCATCATCCTGGAGACCGTATCGGACATCGTCACCGTCTCCGAGGAATCCATCGTCCAGGCCATGCGTCTTTTGTGGGAACGGTGCAAGCTTGTGGTGGAGCCCTCCGGGGCCGTCCCCCTGGCCGCCCTCCTGGAAGGCAAGGGCGCGAAACGGGGCTCGACGGTGGCCCTGATCCTTTCGGGCGGAAACGTGGACCTGGACCGCCTGCCCTGGACAGCCGCGCGGTAAGGAGACTGAGGAAACCGAACCGGCGCGTACGGGCGGGGACCCTCAGCGTCCGCGGGCTTCCAGGAATTCCTTGGCCTTCCGGGCCACCACGATCTCCTCGTTGGTGGCGATGATGAAGACTTTGATCCGGGACGAAGGC
>JBFZER010000378.1:0-12518 GCA_041306765.1 Spirochaetota bacterium
AGGAGGATACGGCGCAGCGTGTTGCCGATCGTGGTGCCGTACCCGGGCTCGAAGGGATACGCGATGAACTTGCCGTACGTGGAGGAACTCTCGCTCGTTTCGTAAGTGATGCCTTTCGGCCGCTTGAATCCCTTGAGCAGGTTCTTTCGCGCCATGTCCTCTCCTTACTTCGAGTACAGCTCGACGACGAGCTGCTCGCGGATGTCGCCCATGTCGGTGATGTCCTGGCGCGCGGGCACGGCTACGAACTTGCCGGCCAGGGCGTCGGGATCCACGGAGAGCCACGGCATCACGCCGCTCCGGGTGTACTCCTGGAGGGCTCCCTTGATGAGCTCGATCTTCTGCGAGGTCGGGTGTATGGCCACCGCGTCGCCCGGCTTGACCGAGAACGAGGAGACGTTCACGCGTTTGCCGTTCACGGTCACATGTCCGTGCAGCACGAGCTGGCGGGCCTGGGACCGGGAGGTGGCGAAGCGCAGGCGGTAGACGACGTTGTCCAGGCGGCGCTCCAGCAGGGCGAAGAGGTTGTCGCCGGTCTTTCCGGGCATGCGCAGGGCCTTCTCGTAGGCAAGGTGGAACTGCTTCTCCATGAGACCGTAGGTCCTTTTAAGCTTCTGCTTCTCCCGAAGCTGCACGGCGTAGTCGGAGACCTTGCCGGAACGGGCCTTGGGGTTCTTGCCGGGCGCGGGGCGCTTGCGGTTGACGGGACACTTGTCGCTCTTGCAGCGTTCGCCCTTGAGGAACAGTTTCTTCCCCTCCGCGCGGCATAGCCGGCATCGGGGTCCGGTGTAACGGGCCATCTAGGTTTCCTCCCCCTGCCTCAGATGCGGCGCGCCTTGGACGGGCGGCAGCCGTTGTGCGGTATCGGCGTCACGTCGTTGATGCTCTTGACCTTGAGGCCCAGGGCGCCCAACTGGCGGATAGCCGACTCTCGCCCCACTCCGGGGCCCTTCACGTAGACGTGCACTTCCCGAAGCCCGACGTTCAGGGCCTTCTGGACGGCCACCTCGGTGACGGACTGGGCGGCGAAGGGGGTGGACTTCTTGGCTCCGCGGAATCCCATCCCGCCGGAGGACGCCCAGGAGATCGCGTTCCCGTTGAGGTCGGTCACGGTGATGATGGTATTGTTGAAGGTCGCCTGAATGTAGACGTTCCCCTCGTATACGCTCTTCTTCTCTTTCTTCTTCTTGGCAACGGCCACTTCTCTATCCTCCCTAACCTAGGCCTTCTTCTTCCCGGCCACGGTCTTCCGCTTGCCCTTGCGGGTTCGCGCGTTGGTCCGGGTTCGCTGGCCGTTGACCGGGAGGCCCTTCCTGTGTCGCAGGCCCCGGTAGCAGCCGATATCCATGAGACGCTTGATATTGAGGGCGACCTCGGAGCGGAGGCGGCCCTCCACCTTGTAGTCGTTCTCTATGACCTTGCGGAGCTCGTTGATCTCCTCGTTGGACAGGTCGTTGATCAGCTTGTCCGGGTCGATCTTCACGCTGTCGCAGATCCTGCGGGCGCTGGTGCGGCCGATTCCGAAGATGTAGGTGAGAGCGATCTCTACGTGCTTGTTGGGGAGGTCCACTCCCGCGATACGTGCCATGGGGTATTCCTCCTCAACCCTGCTTCTGCTTGTGCTTGGGATTGTCGCAGATGATACGGACGATGCCGTTCCGCTTGATCACCTTGCATTTATCGCAAATGCGCTTGACGCTGGTCCTGACTTTCATGCGTTCCTCCACGGTCCCATAAGTCTTCTTTGTACCACGCAATAGCCTTCCGAGTCCATAGACCGCACGGCTAGAGGTTCCGGGGCTTTATGTGCCCCTTCCGGGTGAGCCCGTCGTGATGGTGCATCTTCAACAGGGCTTCCACCTGGCTCATCGTGTCCAGGTCGACTCCCACCAGAATGAGGAGCGAGGTTCCGCCCAGCAGGTACGCGAGCTCGCTCGGGAAGTTGAAGAGGCGCTGCACTACGGTCGGGATCAACGCTATCAACGCGAGGTAGAGGGAACCCGGCAGGATGATCCGGTTCAGGATCCGGGTCAGGTGCTCCTCCATCTTCTCGCTGCGGATGCCCGGGATGGATCCCCCGTTCTCCCGGATGTTCTTGGAGATCTCCTGGGGGTTGAGGGTCACCTGGGTGTAGAAGTAGGCGAAGAAGATGATCAGCAGGATGTAGAGCACCTGGTACCATACCCCCGAGGGAGACAGCCAGGCCGTGAAGTCCCGTATCCACTTGGCCTTGGCCGCGGGCCCGCCCAGGAGCTGGAGGGGCAGGGTCAGCAGGGAAGAGGCGAAGATCACGGGGATCACGCCGGAGGGGTTGATCTTGAAGGGGATGTAGGTGTTCTGGGCCCCGTACATCTTCCTGCCCACCACGCGCTTGGCGTAGTTGATGGGTATCTTTCTCTGCCCCTGCTGCTCGTAGATGACCAGGGCTATGACGGCGGCGAACATCAGGAGCACCACGATGGCGAACACGGGGTTGATCTCGTTGCTGGTGATCCGCTGCCACAGGGCGAACAGGGCGTTCGGCAGGCGCGCCACGATTCCGGCGAAGATCAGGAGGGAGACTCCGTTGCCGATACCCCGCTTGGTGATCTGCTCGCCGATCCAGATGAGGAACATGGACCCCGTGGTTACCGTGACGATGGCCACGAAGGTGTACATCGCCTCGCTGATGGTGAGCGCCCCCGGGATGGTCTTGGCCCAGGCGATGACGGACAGGGACTGCACGATGCAGACGCCGATCGCGCCGATCCGGGTCCAGCGGGCGATCTTCTTCCGACCGCCCTCCTCCTCCGCGACCTTCTTGAGCTTGGGGAAGACCACGATCAGGAGCTGCATGATGATCTGGGTGGAGATGAAGGGCATCACGCCCAGCATGAACACGGAAAAGTTCTTGAAGGCGCCGCCCGCGAAGAAGTCGAGATAGTCCGTGATCCCCCCGCCGGAAGTCTGGCTCTTGAAGTACACCGCGAGGGCCTGGGCGTTGATGCCCGGGATGGGCAGGTACGCGCCCACGCGGAATACGAAGAGCCAGAACAGGGTGTACGTGATCCGGTCCCGGAGTTCCTTGATCCTTAAGATGTCGCCTAACGGATTGCCTGCCATGGATCCCTACCTTCCTAACGCCGTGTCCGGGCTACCGGGATTCGATCTTTCCGCCGGCCTTCGAGATCTTCTCGGAGGCGGAAGCGGAGACCTTGTCCACGACGAAGGTCAGAGCCTTCGTGAGCTCGCCCGAGCCGAGCACCTTGATCGGGGAACCCGCCTTGCTCACGAGGCCGCACTTCAGCAGGGTGACGGCGTCCACCGTGTCCCCGGCCTGGTATTTGGCCTCTATAGCGCCCAGGTTGACGACCTGGTATTCCTTCTTGAACGGATAGTTGGAGAAACCCCGGTGGGCCAGCCGCCGGTACAGGGGCATCTGGCCGCCCTCGAAGCCCGGGTAGGTCTTGCCGCCGGACCGGGACTTCTGGCCCTTGTTGCCCTTCCCGGCCGTGCCGCCCAGGCCGGAGCCCTGCCCGCGCCCGACGATCCTCTTGGCGTGGGTAGCCCCCTCGGGGCGGTGAAGGTTGAAGTCGCTCATCCTTCGATCTCCTTGACTTCCACGAGGTGGGCGACCGCGGCCACCATCCCGAGGACGGCGGGGGTTGCTTCCTGTACCGTGGTGGAACTTATCTTCCGCAGGCCGAGGGAGCGGACGGTGGCCCTCTTCGCGGGCTTCTGCCCGATCACGCTGCGGACGAGCTTGATCTCGATCTTCCTGGTTTGGGTCTTTTTCTTGGCCATCTCATCAACCCCACATGTCCTTGATGGTCTTGCCGCGGTTCTTGGCAACCACCTTGGCGTCCATCATCTGGCCGATGCCGGCGAACACGGCGCGGATAACGTTGTTCGGCGTGCGGGCGCCCACGCTCTTGGCCAGGACGTCGGTTACGCCCCCGGCTTCCATGACGGCCCGGACCGCGCCTCCGGCGATGATGCCGGAACCGGGGCAGGCGGGCTTCATGATGACCTTGGAAGCCTTGTACTCCCCTATGAGGTCATGGGGGAGGGTGCCGTTCTTCACGGGCAGGCGGACCATGGCCCGCTTGGCCTTGTCGATGCTCTTGCGGATGGCCTCGCTGACGTCCTTGGCCTTGCCGAAGCCGAAGCCGACGTTCCCGGCACGGTCGCCCACCACGGTGAGCGCGGAGAAGGAGAAGCGCCGGCCGCCCTTGACGACCTTGGCCGTGCGGTTCAGCTTCACGAGCTTCTCGACGAAACCGTCGTTCCGGGAGTCGCGGTCTCCCCTGTCCCTGTCTCTTCCTCTATTCTCCACGGTTTCCCCCTAGAACTCTATGCCGGCCTTGCGGGCCCCGTCGGCGATGGCTTTCACGATGCCGTGATACTTGTACCCGTTCCGGTCGAAGACCACGGTGCCGATCTTCTTGTCCTTGAGCCGCTTTCCGATCTCCTCGCCGAGCTTGGAGCCTCCCTCGAGATTGGCCTTCACGGCCTTGAGGGACTCCTCCAGGGTGGAGGCGGCGGCCAGGGTCTTTCCGGCGGCGTCGTCGACGACCTGGACGTACAGGTAGCGGTTGCTCTTGAATACCGTCATCCGCGGGCGTTCCGGGGTTCCTTCGAGGCTTTTCCGGACATGGGCCTTGCGCTGATCGCGCCTGCGGAGCTTTGACTGTAGTTCCTTCGTGCTCATGCGGTGCCTGCCTTACTTCACGCCGGTCTTGCCGACCTTCTTGCGGACGGTCTCGGTCTCGTAGCGGATCCCCTTGCCCTTGTAGGGTTCGGGCTTCCGCAGGCCCCGGATCTCGCTGGCGAACTTGCCCACCAGCTGCCGGTCGTGGCCGGAGACTACGATCTTCTGACCGTTCATCTCCACGGCCGCCGAGATCCCCTTGGGGAGGCCGACCATCACGTCATTGGAATACCCGAGGGACAGGACCAGAATGTTGCCCTGCAGCTCGGCCTTGTACCCGACTCCGTTTATCAGGAGCGCCTTGGAGAAGCCCTGGGACACTCCCCGGACCATGTTGTTCACCAGGTTCCGGTAAAGTCCGTGGAAGGCCCGGGTGGGCTTCTGGTCGTCCTTGCGGGTGACCTCCACCAGGTTGTCCTTGACGGCGACCTCCACGGAATCGTTGAAGTCCTGGGACAGCTTGCCCTTGGGGCCCTCGACGGTGACGGTCCGGTTCTGGACGCTCACCTTGACGCCCTGAGGTATCGCGATCGGCAGTTTTCCTATCCTCGACATGGCTATCCCCTCTTACCAGACCGTGCAGATCAGCTCGCCGCCGACCTTTTTCTCGACGGCCTTCCGGCCGGTAGTCACGCCCTCCGAGGTGGAGACGATGACCGTCCCGTACCCGTTGTGCACCCGGGGCAGGGTCTTGTACCCCGAATAGACCCGCCGGCCCGGCCGGGAGACCTTGTCCACGCCGTGGAGGACGGGATCGTTCTCCTCGTCGTACTTCAGGAAGATGCGGATGAAGTTCTGGCCTTCGTTCACGATCTTCTTGAAGTTCTTGATGAAGCCTTCGGTCTTCAGGATCTTGACGATCTCGAGCTTGAGCTTGGAGGTCGGAATATCGACCTTTTCGTGGCGAGCCGAGCTCGCATTGCGGATCTTCGTCAGCATATCGGCAATGGGGTCCGAAACGCTCATGCCTTCCTCCTACCAGCTCGACTTGACCACGCCCGGGATCAGGCCATTGCTGGCCAGGCCCCGGAAGCATAAACGGCACATATCGAACTTGCGCATATATCCGCGCGGGCGGCCGCAGATCTTGCAGCGGCGCACCAGTCGCGTGCTGTACTTCGGCTTTTTGAGGGCCTTCAGTATCATCGCTTTCCTAGCCATCTGACTTCCTCCTACTTCCGGAAGGGCATGCCCATGCGCCCCAGGAGGCTCTTGGCTTCCTTGTCGGACCGGGCGGTAGTGACGATGGCGACGTTCAGTCCCATGATCTTCTCAATCTTGTCGAAATCGATCTCCGGGAAGATGATCTGCTCCGTGAGGCCGATGGCGTAGTTCCCGTGCCCGTCGAAGGCGTTGGGGTTCACGCCGCGGAAGTCCTTCACCCGGGGAAGGGCCACGTTCATGAAGCGGTCCAGGAACTCCCACATGTAGGCGCCCCGGAGGGTGACGCGGCAGCCGATCTCCTGGCCTTCCCGGATCTTGAAGGTGGCGATGGACTTGCGGGCCTTGGTCTTCACGGCCTTCTGTCCCGTTATGTGCCCGAGGTCCTCGACCGCGGCGTCCAGGATCTTCTTGTTCTCCTTGGCCTCGCCGACGCCCATGGACACCACGACCTTCACGAGCCGGGGTACCTGCATGGCGGAGGAGTATCCGAACTCCTCCTTGAGCTCCGGCGCCACCTTGTCCAGGTAGATCTTCTTGAGCCGGGGCACGTAATTCTTCTTTTCCGCCATATCAGAGAGCCTCCCCGCACTTGCGGCAGACCCGCGCCTTGTTCTCTCCGGTGATCTTGTACCCGATGCGCGTGGGTCCGCACTTCTTGCAGATGATCATGAGGTTGGAAAGCTGGAGCGCCGCCTCGATCTCGACGATTCCGCCGCGGTCGTTCTGGTTCTTCTTCCGCATGGCCTTCTTGACCATGTTGACGCCCGCCACGATGGCGCGTCCCTTGTCCCGGTCTATGCGGATGATCTTGCCCTGTTTGCCCCGGTCCTTGCCGGTGATGACCTGGACGAGGTCGTCCTTGCGGAGTTTCAACTTCGCGTTGTTGTCCATCATCCTGATCTCCTAGAGGACTTCGGGGGCGAGCGACACGATCTTCATGTAGTCCTTCTCGCGGAGTTCGCGGGCGACGGGACCGAAGATGCGCTTCCCCTTGGGGTTCTTGTTCGCGTCGACGAGAACGCAGGCGTTGTCGTCGAACCGGATATAGGTGCCGTCGGGCCGGCGGTATTCCTTGTGCGTCCGCACGATGACCGCCCTCTCGATGGTTCCCTTCTTCACGGCGGAGTTGGGGATCGTCGTGCGCACGGCCACGACGACGATGTCGCCGACGCTGGCGTATCGGCGCTTGGACCCGCCGAGCACCTTGATGCACTTGACCGTCTTGGCGCCCGAGTTGTCCGCCACGTTCAGCATGGATTCAACCTGGATCATAGCGTTTCCCTACCCTCGCCTTACTTCGCCCGCTCGAGGATCTCGACCAGACGCCACCGTTTGTCGCGGCTCAGGGGCCGGGACTCGATCACGCGGACGGTATCGCCGATATGGGCCTCGTTGTTCTCGTCATGGGCCTTGAAACGCTTGGAGCTCTTCACATATTTCTTGTAAAGAGGATGAAGCTTCCGCGTGACAACCTCGACCACGATGGTCTTGTCCATCTTGTCGCTGGCCACGAGCCCCGTCAGGGTCTGCTTGCCCTTCTTGACGTTCTGTACGACCTGTTCCACGTTCATCTCCTCGCCTTAGGCCCGGGCCGCTTCGGACTCGCGCTGGTGAATCAGCGTGTTGAGCCGGGCGATCTGTCGGCGCATCGTTCGTTTCTCGAGGGGGTTCTCGACGTGGCCGATCACCATCTTGAAACGAAGGTCCATGTACTTCTTCCGGAGTTCCTCGCGCTTGACCAGGAGCTCCTCGTACTTCAGTTCCTTGAAAGAGTTCTTCATCGGATCACTCCATCTCCAGGTCCGTGCGCGCCACGAACTTGGTCCGGATGGGGAGCTTGGAGCCCGCGAGGCGCATGGCCTCCGCGGCGGTAGCCCTCTCCACGCCGGCAAGCTCGAACATGACCGTGCCGGGCTTCACCACGGCAACCCAGTACTCCGGTCCGCCCTTGCCCTTTCCCATGCGGGTTTCCAGGGGCTTCTTGCAGAACGGCTTGTCCGGGAAGATGCGGATCCACATCTTTCCGCCGCGCTTGATGTAGCGGTTCAGGGCCACGCGGGCGGCTTCGATCTGCCGGTTGGTGATCCACATGGGCTCCAGGCACATGAGGCCGAATTCCCCGAAGGACACCTCGTTGCCGCTGGTGGCCTCTCCGTGGATCCGCCCTCGCTGGACCTTTCTGTGCTTGACTCGTTTCGGTGAAAGCATACCTAGCTCCTAGCCTCGCGGCGCTCGGGCCGATCGCCGCGGTCGTATCGGCCGCGGCCGCCGTCCCGTCCGCCGTCGCGCCTGTCATCCCGGCCGCCCTCGCGGTCGTGGCGCTGCTTGCGGACCAGGGTCCCGGCGTCCTCGTTCTTGTCCGTGCTGTAGACCATGCCCTGGAAGATCCAGACCTTGACGCCGATCTTCCCGAAGGTGGTCAGAGCCTCGGAGAAGCCGTAGTCGATGTCGGCGCGCAGGGTGTGCAGGGGGGTCCTGCCCTCCTTGTGCTCCTCGGTCCGGCTCATGTCGGCGCCGCCCAGACGGCCGGACATGCGGACCTTGCAGCCCTGGGCACCGCCCTTGATGGCGTTCGTCACGGCCATCTTCATGGCCCGGCGGAAGCTCGAGCGGGTCTCCAACTGACGGCAGATGTTCTGAGCCACGACCTGGGCGTTGGTCTCGATCTTCTTGATTTCCTTGATCTTGATCTGGACCTTCTTGGTCGCGGACTTCTGGAGCTCCATGCCGATCTTCTCGATGTTGGCGCCCTTGACCCCGATGAGCACGCCGGGGCGCGCCGTGTGGATCACGATGGTGACCCGCTGGGGGTGGCGGACGATCTCCACCTCGGAGATGTCGGCGTTCTTGGCCTCGGGCAGCTCGCCCAGGCGCTTGCGGAGGCCCAGGTCCTCGTGGAGGGTCTTGGCGTACTCCCGGGGATCGACGTACCAGCGGGATTTCCAGTCCTTGTTGATGCCGAGCCGGAGCCCGATCGGATTTACTTTCTGGCCCACGTTACGCCTCCGTCCTTCCGATTTCGTCCACGACCACGCTGATGTGGCACATGCGCTTGAGCTGCATGTCCGCCCGGCCGCGCGCGCGGAACCAGACTCGGCGCATCCTGGGACCCTCGTCGATCCTGAGTTCCTTGACGAAGAGCATGTCCTCCGCCAGCTTCCGGTTGCGGTCCAGGGCGTTGGCGGCCGCGGACATGACCACCTTGCGGATCAGCTGGGCGCCCTTGTGGGGCATGTTGTCCAGGATGGCCACCGCCTCCGTGTACGGCTTGCGGCGGACCAGGTCCGCTACGGGACGTACCTTGAAGGGCGACGCTATCAGAAACTTGGCCTTGGCTACGTATCCTGCGTTCATGGCATCCCCTACTTTTTCTCGGCTTTCTTGTCGCTGCCCGCATGGCCGCGGAAGATGCGGGTGGGCGCGAACTCGCCGAGCTTGTGACCGACCAGGTTCTCGGTAACGTACACCGGCACCCAGGTCTTCCCGTTGTAGACCGAGATGGTCATGCCGACCATCTCGGGGATGATCGTGGAGGTGCGGGAGTAGGTCTTGACCATCTTCTTCTCCCCGCCCTTGGTCATCTCGACGATCTTCTTATACAGGCTGGCCTCTATGAACGGCCCCTTCTTGATAGATCTCGACACGGTTGGCTCCTATCCCTTCCTGCGCTTGACGATGAAGCTGCCCGACGGCTTGTGGTCGTCGCGAGTCTTGTAGCCCTTGCAAGGCTGGCCCCAGGGGGTCACGGGCTGCTTGTAGCCCTTTCCCCGGCCCTCGCCGCCGCCGTGGGGGTGGTCGATCGGGTTCATGGCCACGCCTCGCACCCGGGGGCGCATGCCCATCCAGCGGCTGCGGCCGGCCTTGCCGATCCGCTCGTTCATGTGCTCGTCGTTGCCGACGAGGCCGATGGTGGCGATGCACTTCTTGAACACCATCCGGAGCTCCCCCGAGGGCAGCTTGAGGGTGACGTAGTCCCCCTCCTTGGCCGCTATCAGGGCGCCGGCCCCGGCGGAACGGGCCAGCTGGCCCCCCCGGCCCAGGTTCAGCTCCACGTTGTGGACGGTCAGTCCCACGGGAATGGCCTCCAGCGGAAGGGTGTTGCCCGTCTCGATCGGGGCGTCCGGCCCGGACAGGATCTTCTGCCCGACCGCCAGGCCCTTGGGGGCTATGATGTAGCGCTTCTCGCCGTCCACGTAGGTGATGAGGGCGATGTTGGCGCTCCGGTTCGGGTCGTACTCGATGGAGGCGACCTTTCCGGGAATCCCGATCTTGTCCCGCAGGAAGTCGATCTCGCGGTACTTGCGCTTGTGTCCGCCGCCCCGGCGCCGCACGGAGATGCGGCCGTTGGAGGCGCGGCCGGAGCTGCGCTTGGATCCCTTGGCCAGCGCCTTTTCGGGCTCGTTGCCGCAGGTGAGCTCGGAATTGACCACCTGGACCCGGTGTCGGAGTCCCGGGGTTATCGGCTTGAACGTCTTGATAGCCATATCTTCCCCTTAGTTGCCGTGAAGGCTCACGCGCCCTCGAAGGCTTTGATCGTCTCGCCCGCGGCCAGACGCACAATCGCCTTCTTCCACGAGGGAGTGTAGCCGGCGCGATTCCGGAGGCGCTTCGGCTTGCCTTTGACGTTCATCACGGTGCAGGATACCGGGTGAACCTGGAACAGCCTCCGCACGGCCTCCATGACCTGGATCTTGGTGGCCCGCGGATCCACGCGGAAGACGAACTTGCCGCCCTCGCGCATCTCGTTGGTCTTCTCGGAGAGGACCGGCTCGATCAGGATATCTTCGTACTGCATCTTCCTCTCCTCAATTTCCCGAGTAGAACTCGTTGAGGCTCTTCACGGCCGACTCCAGGACAACGACGGTGCGTCCATAGAAGAGGTCGTGCGCCCGGAGGCGGTTGAAGGACAGGAAGTGGAGCCAGGGGATGTTCCGCCCGGCTCGCTTCAGGTCCGCGTTGTCGTCCGGGAGGATAACGACCGTTCGCTCGTCTTTCTCCCGGGGAAGGACCGTCTTCAGGATCGCCGCGAGGTCCTTGGTCTTGCCGTTGGGGACCGTGAAGTCCTGCACCACCTTGAGGACCTTCTCCTGGGCCTTGAGGCTCAGGATGGTCTTGATCGCCAGGCGCTTGGCCTTGCGGGGCATCCGGTAGGAGTAGTCCCGGGGCTTCGGGCCGAACACGATGCCGCCGCCCACGTAGAGCGGGGACTTGACGTCGCCCTGGCGGGCGCGGCCGGTGCCCTTCTGGGCGTAGGGCCGGCGGTTGGTCCCGTGTACCTCGGAGCGTCCCTTCGTGCTGGCGGTGCCCACCCGGGCGTTGGCCAGCTCGTTGTGGATCGCGTAGTAGATCACGTCCTCGTTAATGGGCAGACCGAAGACGGCATCGTCCAGCTGGACGGCCCCGAGCTCCTTGCCCTGTACGGAATATAGCTTGCCTTCCATCTCGGTCACCTACCCTCGCTTCGATTTCTTGACGGCGGGGCGCACGACGACGGCGCAGTTCCGCGGACCGGGGACGGCCCCGCGGATCAGGAGAACGCCGTTCTCCGCGTCCACGCGGACGACCTTGAGATTCAGGATCGTGACCTTGTCCCCGCCCATGCGGCCGGGAAGCTTCACGTTCTTGAACGTCTTGTGCGGGTAGGTCCGCTGGCCCGTGGATCCGGGCTCCCGGTGGAACTTGGAGCCGTGGGTGGCTCGGCCGCCTCCGAAACCCCAGCGCTTCACGACGCCCTGGAACCCCTTGCCCTTCGTGGTCGCGGATACGTCCACGAAGCGCACGCCCTCGAAGACCTCCACGCCGACGCTCTTGCCGACCTCGACCTCACCCTCGAAGCCCTTGGATTCCCGAAGGATCCGGGTGGGGGTCACGCCTTCCGGAAACTGCCCCGCGTAGGGCTTCGTCACGTTCTTCTTCTTTATGTCGAAGAATCCGAAGACCACGGCTTCGTACCCGAAGGTTTCCTTGTCTTTGCGGCCGACCACGACGTTGGGCGCGATCTTGACGACGGTGACGGGTGTGATCTTCCCCGTCTCGTCGAAGACCTGGGTCATGCCGATCTTCTGTCCGATGATTCCGATCATTCGATGCTCCTAGCGTTGAACGCTTCGGTACGTAACCGGGCGTTTACTGCTTGATCTCCACGTCGACGCCCGCGGGAAGCTCCAGCTTCATCAACGCGTCCATGACGTCGGCGGTCGGATCCATGATGTCGATGAGTCGCTTGTGGGTTCTCATCTCGAACTGCTCCCGCGCTTTCTTGTGCACGTGCGGCGAGCGAAGGACCGTGTACTTGTTGATTCGGGTCGGCAGCGGGATGGGTCCCGCGACCTTGGCGCCCGCCTTCTGGACCGTCGTCACGATCGAACGAGCGGAATCGTCGATGAGACGGACGTCGAATCCCCTGAGCCTTACGCGGATCCTGTCTTTCATGCTTCCTCCAAAGATCTCTTGCTTCCAGTCCTTTCGTGCCGTTCCCGGGAGGGCGTACACCGGAGGCCGGAAGCCGCGGGGTTTGGGACCCCGCAAAACCGCTTGGCGGGACGCCGCGAGGCGGCCGCGCCGGAACCGTACCGCGATCCATCCTCCCGGACGGACCGCCTCTCCCGCCCGGGCCGCTGGGCGACCCGGATGGAAGATAAAAGGCGCGCGGCCTTCGGGGCCG
>JBFZER010000379.1:0-3267 GCA_041306765.1 Spirochaetota bacterium
TCGATTCCCTGACACACGTAAAGAGCGCCCGCCACGAGGCCGGCAATGCCGGCCTCGCGCTAGACGGCGGCCTTTCCCGCCTCGATGGCCTTCAGGTTCATCTCGATGAACTTGTGCTTGGTGGGCGGGAAAAAGCTCTTGAGCACGGGCTCCAGCTTGTCCAGCTTCACCGCCCCGGTGACCTTGGACAGGGCGCCCATCATCACCATGTTGGCGATCTTGGCGTCCCCGATCTTCTCGGCGATCTCGTTGCAGGGCACCTTGATCACCCTGCAGTCCTTGCGCCGGGTCTCGGTCTTCACGAGGGAGGAATTGATCAGCAGGGTGCCTCCCTGCTTGACGATCCCCTCGCAGAGCGGCAGGGAATCCTCGTTCATGACGACGGCGCTGTCCGGTGAGGTGACCAGGGGGCTCGCGATCTCCGAGGTGGAGACGACGCAGCCCGCCCGGGCTATGCCGCCGCGCTTCTCGGCCCCGTAGAACGGGAACATCGTCACCTCGAGGCCTTCCTTCATGCCGCAGTACACCCAGAGCTGGCCCATGGAGATGATGCCCTGCCCGCCGAATCCGGCCATAAAGCTCTTTTCCGTCATTTCGCAGCCTCCGTTCCCGGGAGAGGCTCCGCCTCCAGGGTGTTCTTGACCTCCCCGAGCTTGTAGAAGGGGATCATGTTCTGCTCGAGCCACTCCACGCTTTCCCGGGGATCCATGCTCCAGTTGGTGGGGCACTGGGAGAGGATCTCCACCATGGTGAAGCCGATGCCCTTCATCTGGGCCTCGAAGGCCTTCTTTATGTACTGCTTGGTCTTCCGGACATTCGCGGCGTTGTTGACGGACCCGCGGGCCAGGTACCGGGTGCCCTCCAGGGTGGCCAGGAGCTCCGAGACGTGGATCGGGTAGCCCATGCCCGCTACCACGGGATCGCGCCCGTAGGGGGCGGTCGTGGCCTTCTGGCCCACCAGGGTCGTGGGGGCCATCTGGCCGCCGGTCATGCCGTAGATGGCGTTGTTCACGAAGATGGTGGTGAACTTCTCTCCCCGGTTGGCGGCGTGCACGATCTCCGCCGTGCCGATGGCGGCGAGGTCGCCGTCCCCCTGGTAGCAGATCACCAGGTGGTCCGGACGAACGCGCTTGACCCCGGTTGCCGCCGCGGGGGTCCGGCCGTGGGCGGGCTGGACGGAATCGATGTCGAAGTAGAGGTCCGCCCAGATGGAGCAGCCCACGGGATTCGTGATGATGCTCTTCTCCTGGAGTCCCATCTCGTCGATCACTTCGCAGATGATCCGGTGGATGACCCCGTGGCCGCAGCCCGGGCAGTACTTGGTCTGTATCGGTTTCAGGCTCTTGGGATGCCCGTATGCAAGTTCCATCATCTCCTCCTACTTACCAAGCAGCTTGCGGGCTTCGGCGAGGACTTCCTCCTCGGTGGGGATGTTGCCCCCGCACCGTCCGAAGAACGAGACCGGAGCCTTGCCGGCGACGGCGAGCTGGACATCCTGGACCATCTGTCCCATGCTCATCTCGACGGCCAGGAAGCGTTTCCCCTTCCCCGCCAGTTCGGCGATGCGCCCGTACGGGAACGGCCAGAGCGATATGGGACGGAAGATGCCCAGCTCCAGCCCCTGTGCCTTGGCCTGCTGCATGGCGCCCAGGCATACCCGGCTCGAGGTTCCGTAGGCCACGAGGATCAGGTCCGCCTTCTCGGTGTTCATCTCCTCGAAACGGAGTTCCTGCTTCGCGATCTGGTCGTATCGCAGGAAGCGGGCCCGCACCTTCGCCTCCAACTCGTCCGGGACCAGGTTCATGGAGGAAACGTGGTTGATCGGCCTGTGGGCCGCGTGCTGTCCGCCGGCGGCCCAGGGACGGGGGGGAAGCCTGGCCAGATCCCGGTACTCCGGGAACGTAACGCCCTCCATCATCTGCCCGATCATGCCGTCCGCCAGGATCATCACCGGCATGCGCCACGTGTCGGCAAGGTCGAAGGCCTCGAAGGTGAGTTCGGCGGCTTCCTGTACGCTTTTAGGCGCCAGGACGAGATGGTAGTAGTCGCCGTGGCCGCCGCCCCGGGTGGCCTGGAAATAGTCGCCCTGGCCGGGGGATATTCCGCCCAGGCCCGGGCCCGATCGGGCAACGTTCACGACCACGCAGGGGATGTCCGCGCCGCAGCAGTAGGAGATCCCCTCCTGCTTGAGGCTCACCCCGGGGCTGGAGGAGCTTGTCATGGCCCGGGCTCCCGCGGCCGCGGCCCCGAAGACCATGTTGATCGCGGAAACCTCGCTCTCCGCCTGGATGAAGGTCCGCTTGTGGTCGATCATGTGCCGGGCCATGTAGGCGGTCAGCTCGTTCTGGGGTGTGATGGGATACCCGAAATAGGCGGTGCATCCGGCGCGGATAGCGGCCTCTCCGATGGCGTCGTTGCCCTTCATCAATCGCTTTTCTTCGGCCATGTTCCGTGCCTCCTTACAGCTTGTAGACCGTGACGGCCACGTCCGGGCAGACGAGGTAGCAGTTGCCGCAGGCTATGCACTTGTCCGGCGAAGCGGCCCGGGCCGGATAGTACCCCCAGGAGTTCGGAGCTGTATCCGCCTCCAGCACCTTTGTCGGGCAGGCGCGCACGCAGAGCAGGCAGCCCTTGCATCGTTCCCGGTCTATCTCCGGTTTACCCTTGATCGCCATGGAAACTCCTTTCGGTGAACGGTGAACAGTGGACAGTGGACGGAAGGATGGAAATCCTCTTCACTTTTCACTCTTCACTGTTTACCGCTCACGGTTCACTGTCCACTTCCACCCGCCACCACGCAGGCCAGGGCTATGCTGGCCAGCTTCACGTCCGCCGTATCGGCCCGGCTGGTCAGAACCACCGGCTTGGCCGCGCCCACCACGATCCCGGCTCCCCGGGCCTGCCCCAGATCCAGCATGCACTTGTACAGGATGTTCCCCGCCTCGATATCCGGCGCCACGAAGACGTCCGCGTCCCCCGCCACGTCGGAAACGATCCCCTTGATGCGGGCCCGTTCCGCGCTGACCGCGTTGTCCAGGGCCAGGGGGCCGTCCACCAGGCAGCCCTTGATCTGCCCCCGCCGGTTCATCTGGGTCAGGATGGCGGCGTCGGCGGTACAGGGCATCTTCTCCCAATTCCCCTGTTCGACCGCCGCCAGCAGTGCCACCTTGGGCATCGAGAGGCCCAGGGCTTGGGCGACCTGCACGGCGTTGTCGTTGATGTCGAGCTTGCCGGGGATGTCGGGGGAGATGTTGCTGGCCGCGTCGG
>JBFZER010000380.1:0-13225 GCA_041306765.1 Spirochaetota bacterium
AGGATTTCGACCTGCAGGTGGAAGACGCCACGGGTCTGGGAAATCCCGAACTGCTCTATAAGTCCAACATCCCGGACCTGTACCGGAGCGCGGTTCCGGGCATCTGGCTCCCGACCTACGCGGAGCCGGACTTCTCGGGCCTGGCTTCCTTCCCCTTCGCGGGAACCTCGACAAAATCAGGCGCGGGCGGGCCCCCGATCTGGGATTATTCGTTCCTGGCCTCGGACCCGGAGATCTACGATCGGGGGATGCTGGAGTTCTACTTCCGCCTCCCCGGCGGCCCCGCGGACCTTTATGCCGGCCGCCTGGACATGGACCCCGACGCCATAGCCATTCCTGCGGACTGGTACCGCCGGGTGAGGCCCTTCGGGATCCTCATCCGCAACGTGGTGACCCAGAAGGGCGGAGTCTCGATCCTGAACAACGTGATAGACCCGACCACGGGAGAGCGCGCCCGCCTGCACTTCGTCATCGACCAAGGCGGGCCGGTGACAGTCACGGTCTTCACCCTGGACGGGGATGTCGTGAGATCCCTCCAGCGGGGGACCATGACCCCCGGGGACTACACGGTTTCCTGGGACGGCCGCAACCGCGCGGGGGACCCCGTGGCCCGGGGGATGTACTTCATCCGCATCGTGGCCCCCGGGATCGACGAGATCCGTAAAGTCATGGTGGTGAGGTACTAGCCCGCCGGGCGCCCGGCCCTGGAACCATAGGGCGGACAGGATGAACAGGATTTGGAGAGGATAGACAGGATGGATTAAAGGGAGGCAGTGCTCGGTATCTATCCTGTTCATCCGTTTCCATCTTGTCCATCCTGTCCCTCTTCTCCATCTTTTCTCCGTGCCCTCCGTGGTGAGTCCTTAAAACTCTTTTCTTGCCCCTCGGCGGGTTTCTGGCTATACTCGATCCCGATTCTTGTCCCAATCCCGAGGAGGGTACTCCGTGAAGATCCTCATGGTTTCCAGCGAGGCGACCCCCTTCGCGAAGTCCGGCGGCCTGGCGGACATGGTCGGGGCCCTGACCCGCGCCCTGGATCGGGCGGGCCACGACGTCCGGATCGTCCTGCCCCGGTACTACAGCGTTCCCCGGACGGCCCTGAAGAAGGTGGACGGGGCCCTCTGCGTCCCGGTCGGCTGGGGCGAAGAGTGGTGCGCGGTCTACGAGTCGACCCTCCCGGGCTGCAAGGCCCCGGTCTACTTCCTGGACCACGAGCGGTTTTTCGGCCGGGACGGGATTTACGGCACCAAGGAGGAGACGGATTTCCGGGACAACCCCCAGCGCTTCTCCTTCTTTTCCCGGGCGGCCTTCCAGCTCTGCCGCAAGCTGGACTGGATCCCCGACGTCCTGCACGCCCACGACTGGCCCGCGGGCCTGGTGCCGGTCTACCGGCGCTACGTGGAGTCCGCGTCGGAGTTCTCCCGTACGGCCACGGTCTTCTCCATCCACAACCTGGGCTACCAGGGGATCTACTCGAAGGAGATTTTCCCCTATTTCCGGCTTCCCTGGGACCTCTTCCACAAGGCGGGGCTCGAGTACTACGACGCCATCAACCTCCTCAAGGGCGCCCTGGCGTCCTCGGATCAGCTTTCCACGGTGTCCCCGACGTACGCCCGGGAGATCCAGACCCCGGAGTTCGGCTGCTCCCTGGACGGCCTCCTGCGGACCCGCAGCTCGGACCTGGTCGGGATCTTGAACGGCGTCGACTTCGACGACTGGGACCCGGGCTCGGACCGCCACCTGCCCGCCCATTACACCTCCGCGGACCTCTCCGGCAAGGCGAAATGCAAAGCCGCCCTCCAGAGGGAGTTCGGGCTTCCCGAAGACCCGGACGTACCCCTCATCGGCATGGTGACCCGCCTGACGGACCAGAAGGGGATCGGGGAGCTTTTCGGCCCCCTGTACGGAAGCGCCTACAGGATCTGCACGGATATGATCCTGCAGATGGTCCTCCTGGGTTCCGGGGACCGCTGGTGCGAGGAGGAGGTGCAGAGCCTGGCTTGCCGCATCCCCAACTTCCGGGCCAGGATCGGGTACTCGGACAAAATCTCCCACCTCATCGAGGCGGGTTCCGACTTCTTCCTCATGCCCAGCCGCTACGAGCCCTGCGGGCTCAACCAGATGTACTCCCTCCGCTACGGGACCCTGCCCATCGTCCGCCGCACCGGGGGCCTGGCGGACACGGTGGAGAATTACCGCCAGGACACGGGGGAGGGAACCGGCTTCCTCTTCGACCTCCTCACGCCCCGGGCGATCTACGACACCGTAGGCTGGGCGGTATGGGCTTACTACAACAAGAGGGATCACATCGACGCGATGCGCGCCCGCGCCATGACCCGGGAGTTCACCTGGGACCGGGCCGCCGGCGAATACGGCGAGCTGTACGCCCGGGCTCTCCGGCGGGTACGCGGGGACTGATCGGAACCCGGGGGTGTTCCATGGGCAGCCAACGTATGGGACACCCCGGACCGGTCGCAGGAGCATAGGATGGCAAAGGAAACGAAGGTATACGAGTACAGGGCCGGGGCCGTGCGGGACCGCCTGGCCTCGGAGTTCCGCAAAAATCGCGGGGAGGCCACGGTCGCGGACCTGGTGGTCCGGACGGGCCTGCCGAAGTACCAGGTGGAGACCGAGGTGCGGGCGGTTTCGGACGAGTACGGAGCCCGGCTCCGGGTGACCGAGAGCGGGGAGATCCTCTACTCCTTCCCCCGGGGGCTCCGCAGCAGGTACCGGGGCTTCGGCCCGGCCCTGCAGCGATTCTGGAAGGGATTCCGCAGGGCCGTCGCGGCCGTCGCGGCCTTCCTGTTCAAGATCTGGATCGTGGTCATGCTGGTGGGGTATTTCGTCCTCTTCCTCGCCCTGACACTCGCGGCCCTGGCGGCCTCCATCGCCGCCCAGACCGCGGGCAGCCGCGGTTCCCGGGACCGGGGCCGTCGAGGCGGCGGAGGGGCCGTCTTCACCGGCCGCATCCTGGAGCTCTTCGTGCGGATCTGGTTCTACGGCGAGCTCTTCAAGAGCCCGGAGCGGCGGTACTACGAGCGGGGGCGGCGCCTGGAAAAGGCCCGGGACCGACGCCCCCTGCACAAGGCGGTCTTCTCCTTCGTCTTCGGGGACGGGGACCCCAACGAGCCCTGGGCGGAGACGGAGAAGAAGGCGGTGGTCGCCTTCATCCAGGCCAAGCGGGGGGTCATATCCCTGGAGGAGTTCATGACCCTGACGGGCCACCGTCCTGAGCAGGCCCAGGACGCTATCAACCGCTACCTCTACGAGTTCGAGGGGAGCCCCGAGGTCACGGGAAACGGCTCGATCTACTTTTTCTTCCCCGGCCTCCTGCGGCGGAAGGACGAACGGGACCGGACCTTCGGCGGCTCGGCGCCCCTGAAGCGTCTGGTGCCCTTCTCCTCCAATCCCCGGAAGGCGAACCTCTGGTTCGCGGCCCTGAACGGGGTCAACCTGGGCTTCGGGGGCTACTTCCTGGCCAACGCCCTTTCCCGGGGCATACCTGCCATCCCGGCCGGAGCCGAGGGCATACCCGCCGATTTCTACCTCATCGTATACGCCCTGGTCTCCCAGGTAGGAGCCGACCCCTTCGCGGTCGTACTCTGGGGCCTGGGCTTCGTCCCCGCCGCCTTCGCGGTCCTCTTCTACCTGGTGCCCTTCCTCCGGTCCCTCCGGCTGGCCCGGGCGAACGAGGAGATCAAGCGCCAGAACCTCCGGAAACTGGTCTACGCCCGGGTCTGGGACGATCCGGGCCGGGTGGATCCCGAAGCCTTTCCGGCCCCCGACGAGGCCGCCCGGCCCGCGGACGGTTCCGCCGCCCGAAAGGCCGTGGAGGAGTTGGCGGCCTGGGCGGAAGGCGACCCCGGGGCGGGAGGAACCTGGTCCTTCCCGGAACTGGTACGCCGCAAGGCGGATGTCGAGGCAGCCCGCAGGGCCGTGGAATCCGAGGACTTCGCCCTGGGCGGTGCCGTCTTCGACTCGGAAAGCCCGTCCGGAATCTGAATACCCGAAGGAGCGTCTTCATGGCAGAACAGGGGAGCGCGGCGGGCGCCGCGGAACGGGCCGGGGAGCATCCCGCCCGCGGGGCGGGGGCAGGGGTGCTCCTGGCCCTCCTGTCCGCGGCCAGTTTTTCAACCTTAGGCATCTTCGCCAAGCTGATCTATGCCGAGGGATTCTCCACCTCCCAGGCCCTGGCCTGGCGCTTCACCGGGGCCGCGGCTTTCCTTTGGGTTTGGATCCTGGTCTCCGAGCGGCGGCTGCCTTCCCTGCGCCCGAACCTCCCGGTCCTGGCCCTGGGCCTCTTCGGCTTCGCGCCCCAGGCGGGGCTCTACTTCCTCACCCTCCGGTTCCTGGACGCGGGGATCACCTCCCTGCTTTTGTACCTGTACCCGTCCTTCGTGGTGCTCCTGTCCGCGGTCTTTTTGCGCCGCAGGCCCTCGGGTGTCCAGCTGGCCGCCCTGGCCCTGTCCCTGACGGGCTGCGTGACCACCTTCTTCCGCGCCGGGCGCTACCCCGCGGTCGGAATCGGCTTCGGAATCCTGGTGGCGATGACCTACGCGGCCTACCTGGTCGTCGGGGAGAGGGTGCTGCGGGGGCGCAAGCCCGTCCACTCCACGGCCTTCATCATGAGCTCCGCCGCCGCGGCCTACTGGTCCCTGACGGCGATTTCGGGAACCTTCCGGGCTCCCGCCTCACCCTCGTCGGTCCTGGGCCTGGCGGGGATTTCCATCGTGGCCACCGTGATCCCCATCGTGACCCTCTTCGGAGCGATGCAGAGGATCGGGGCTTCCAACACCTCCCTGGTCTCCACCGTGGAGCCCCTGATGGCGGTGCTGATGTCCGCCCTGATCCTGGGCGAGCGGTTCGGGATCCAGCAGATCGCGGGGGGCGCCCTCATCGTCGCGGCGGTCCTCCTGATCCAGGCCGCCGCCCGACGGGGCTAGAGGGCCTTAAGGGCCTCCGCAAGTCTCTTGAGTTCCCCGTCGTCGAACTCCCCCGGCACGATGGAGGGCAGGTCCCACTCGGAGCCGAGCACGCAGCCCCCGGCGAGGGCCCGGGCCCGGAAGGCCTCCCAGTCCGTCCGGGGGCAGAGGGCGTAGAGGTAGGGCCCCCGGCGCCGGAAGAAGGGGGAAAGCCTGCGGTCGACGCGTTTCCACAGGGCTTCCGCGTAGGCCGGGGCTCCTTCGCCGCTCCGGGCCCTGCGGCCCCCGGATAGCCGAACCGTGATGCCCTGGAAATCCTCCCAGGCCCGGAGGGCCGCGAAGGGCATGATCGGCGGCAGTTCGTCTTCCGGAATGCCGGCGGCCGCGGCGGCGTCGGAAAAGGCCAGGACGGCGGGGCCGAAGGGGAGGGGACAGGGGAGGGGTACCAGGCGGACGGGCACGGCTTCCAGGAGGACCCGCTCCGGGTCCCCCAGGAAGAACCGCTGGACCGCCGCGGCGGCTCCGGTCCTGTCCGACAGGTTCCCGCCGGGGAAACGGGATTCCCCGCCGTCCGCGGGGACGTCGGGTTCGCGGACGAGCGGATCGTACAGGGTCCCCCGGGACCGGGCCAGGGCCGCCAGGGCCCGCTCCTCGTTCCGGAAGAACCGGAACTCCCGGACCTCCGGGAAGGCCTGCCCCAAAGCCTTCCGCAGGCGCTCGGAGTGCCGGGCGGGGGCTTCCTTGAGCAGCCCCAGGTCGATTCCATTCTTGGCCCGGGTGCCCGCGAAGCGGCCCTTGGCCCCCAGGAAACCCCGGTTGTCCAGGAGCCGAAGATCCAGGAAACGGGAGCCGTCCTCGGCGTAGAGCCTCCATCCCCGCATGCGCCGGATGGGCGGAAGTCCGGCGTTCACTTCAGGGCCTCCAGCTTCCGGGTGAACCTGGGGAAAAACTGGAGCACCCTGCCCGTCTCGAACTTGACGAACACCAGGGGACCCGAGTCCGGGGTTCCGGACTTGACCTGCATCACGTACCCGGAACCGTGGTCGTCGTGGTAGACCGCCAATCCCGGTTTCCAGGGCCCTTCCGGGGCCGGTGCGGGGAGCTTGCCTCCCAGGGGCTCGTACAGAGCCGGGGGGATCTCGTGCACGAACCGGGAGGGAAGGAGGTCCATCCGGCGGCCCCGGAACAGCCGGCTGCGGCAGGAACAGAGGTGGAGCTCCTCCTTGGCCCGGGTCGCGGCCACGTAGAAGAGCCTGCGCTGTTCCTCCAGGTCTTCCCCCTCGTCGTCGTCCCGCGGGAAGAGGCCCTGTTCCAGGCCCGTGACGATCACCACCGGGAACTCCAGTCCCTTGGTGTTGTGCATCGTGATCAGGGTCACGGCCTCCAGGCTTTCCTCCTGGTCGGCCATCCTCCGGTCCAGTTCGATGGTCTCCAGGAATTCCGCCAGGCCCTGCAGGGACAGCTCGAAGTCCGCCGCGGCGTTCACGAGCTCGTCCAGGTTGGCGGCCCGCTGGGTCCCCGCCACCTCGTCCTGGCCCCGGTGGTACTCCGTAAGGCCCGAGTCCTTGACGATCCGCTCCACGAGCCCCGACAGGGGCCGGACCTCCCCCGGGGCCTCAAGGATCCCGAGGAGCTTGTCCGTCAGGGAAACGAAGGAGGCCAGCCCCGAGCGGGACTTGGCCGTCTTGAGGCCCGGCCCCGTCCGGCGGGACGCCGACAGAAGGTCCCCGTCGGAGGCGTAGGCCGCCTCCAGGATCGATTGGACGCTGGTGTCCCCGACCCCCCGGGCGGGCTTGTTGACCACCCGGCGGAAGTTCACCTCGTCCCGGGGATTGGCCAGGACGGCCAGGTAGGCCAGGGCGTCCTTGACCTCCTCCCGTTCGTAGAATCGCACGGAACCCACGATCCGGTAGGGGATGCCCCGCTTTGAAAAGAGGTGCTCGAAGGCCAGGGACTGGGCGTTCGTCCGGTACAGGACCGCCGTGTCCGACCATCGTCCGGTCCGGGAGGCCCGGGCTTCCGCCACCCGGCAGGCGTAGGCGGCCTCCTCGTCCTGGTCCGCCAGCAGTGCCAGTTTCGCCCGGGGCCCCCCGGCCTTCACGGCCTTGAGGGTCTTGCCCAGGCGGCCCTCGTTGCGGGCCACCACGGCCCCCGCCACGTCCAGGATGCTCTGGAAGGACCGGTAGTTCCGTTCCAGCCGTACGATCCCGGTGTTCGGGAAGACCTCCGGGAACTCCAGGATGTTCCGGACCTCGGCGCCCCGGAATCGGTAGATGGACTGGTCGTCGTCCCCCACGACGCAGACGTAGGCCCCGCCGCCGGCCAGGACCTTGAGAAGCTCGAACTGGGCAACGTTGGAGTCCTGGTACTCGTCCACCAGGATCACCCGGAAGCGCTGGTGGAACCGGTTCCGGATGGCCTCGTCCTCCCGCAGGACCCGGGCGGGCAGGAGGATGAGGTCCCCGAAATCCGTGTTGCCCGTCCGGCGGAGCCGGCTCTCGTAATCAGCGTAGAGGCGGCGGAAGTTGCGGTCCGGGAAATGCGCCTCCAGGTCCGGGGCGTCCGGGGCCAGGCCGTAATCCTTGGCCCGGGCGATCCGGGAGGCCAGCCGGCCGCACTCCGCCCGGGTCAGTTCCGGGGCAGTCCCGTGCAGGAGGGTCACCGAATCGTCGTCGTCGTAGATGGTGAAGTTGGGATCCAGCCCTGCCGGCCCGGCGTTGCGCCTCAGGAACCAGGCCCCGAAGGAGTGGAAGGTCCTGAGGTAGGCGCGCGCGCACTCGGGATCGATGGCCGCCGCCCGGTCCCGCATCTCCCGGGCCGCCTTGTTGGTGAAGGTGACGGCCAGGATGGACTCCGGCGCGACACCGCGCTCCCGCACCAGCCATGCTATCTTGGTGGTGATCACCCGGGTCTTGCCCGACCCCGCGCCGGCCAGGATCAGGAGGTTCCCTCCCTCGTGGCGCACCGCGGCCAGCTGTTCCGGGTTGAGATCCTGCAGGTAAGCGGGAAGGTCGGGCATGGGTTTGAATATGGAACGATCCGGGGGGGGATGTAAAGGGGCGGTGGACGGTGGACAGTGGACAGTGGACAGTGGACAGTGGACAGTGCGGACCGCGGGTGCCTTTGTCCGCAATGGCGTTTGCGTTCTCCGCAACCTGAGGGCACTTTCGTTTACTGTTCACCGTCCACTGACCACCGCTTCCACATCCACCCCGTTCACCGCGATCACCCGGGCCCGGACGACCCGGCCCGGATCCAGCCGGGCGTTCAGGACCGTAAGGCCGTCCACCTCCGGGGCCTGGGCGTAGCTCCGGCCCAGGGAGAGTTCCTCGCCCTCCACGGGTTCCTCCACCAGTACCTCCAGGTCCCGGCCCAGGAAGCGGCGCAGGAAGGCCTCGGTGATCGGCCTCTGGGCCTCCTCCACCCGGCGGCGGCGCTCCGAGGCGGCCTTCCGGGGCACCCGGCCCTTGAAGGCGGCTGCGGGGGTATCCTCCTCCCGGGAGTACTCGAAGGCCCCCAGCCAGTCCAGGCGGGCCCGGTCCTGGAAATCCCGCAGCGCCGCGAAATCGGCTTCCGTTTCCCCGGGGAACCCTACCAGGAAGGTGGACCGGAGCACGGCGTCGGTCAGGCGCTCCCGGATGTCGCCGATCAATCGAAGGTAGGTCTCGGCGTCGCCCCGGCGGTTCATGGCCCGCAGAAGGGATCCGGAGGCGTGCTGGAAGGGGATGTCGAAGTAGGGGAGGATCCTGGAATCCCGGGCGCAGATGTCCAGGATCTCCCGGGGGAAGTGGTCGGGATGGATGTAGAGCATCCGGACCCGGAAATCCGCGTCCATGCGGCGCAGTTCCGATAGGAGTTCCGGGAGAGCCTGCCGGCCCAGGCTGTCCAGGCCGAAGGCTCCCAGGTCCTGGCCTATCAGGTTGATCTCGAAGATGCCCCGGGACACCAGGTCCCGGGCTTCCGCGGCGATGTCGGCGATGTCCCGGCTGCGGGCCTCCCCGCGGATCAGGGGGATGGCGCAGTAGGTGCAGCGGTTCGAGCAGCCCTCGGATATCTTGAGGTAGGCGCTCCGGGGGTAGGAGAAGAGGGTGTCCCGGGGAGCCCTCCCAAGGGGCGCCGCCCCGGGTACCAGGACGGGCCTTCCGCCTCGGCGGAGGGCTTCCGCGGCTTCGGTAATACGGGAAAGATCCCCGTTGCCGAAGATCCCGTCCGCCTCCGGAAGGTCCGAGGACAGGGCGTCCGCGTACCGCTGGGCCAGGCAGCCGGTCATGAGGACCCGGGAGCCGGGAAACCGGGCCTTGAGGTCCAGTACCGCGTCCAGGCTCTCTTTTTTCGCGGACTCGATGAAGCCGCAGGTGTTGACCACCAGGACACCCGCGCCCTCGGGTCCTTCCAGGGCCGCCCATCCGGCGGCTTCCAGGCGGGCGCGGATCTCCTCCGCGTCCACCTGGTTCTTGGCGCAGCCGTGCAGGTCCATCCAGAAGGTTTTTGGCGTTTCGGGGGCTGTTCGGGTCACGGCTTCCTTACGGGACGTCCACGAGGACCAGGTTCCAGCCCCCGGCCTCCGCCGGAACCCACCGGATCTGCTTGACCGCCACCTCGCCCTGGCCGCCCAGGTCCAGGTCCACCGAGCGGCCGCCCGTGGCCTGGACGGTCGTCTTGGAGACCGCGGCGTTGGAGGTCCAGAACTTGACGGTGTTCGTGACGTTGATCGTGATCTGGTCGCCCTTGTGGTAGTAGCGCTCCTCGCGCTCCCGCCGGTCCGCCTCGTAGCGGAACATGCAGTAGTTGCGGAAGATGGTGGTGAGCACGATGGGGAAGGGGGAGCTGACCTTGTCGAACAGGACCGTGGTCTTGAGGTTGGCGGCGATCGGGGCTTCCGGAGGCGGCGCGGGAAGGGCCGCCGCGGGGGCGTCCGGAGACTCGGCCGGAACGGGGGCCGCGGCAAGCCCCGGAGCCGCAAGGGCGGCGGACAGCGCGCCTTCCGCGGTGAGGGTGACCAGGGCGCCCTTGGAGGGGTCGCCCTTCTGGAAGTCGTTCACGAAGATCTGGAGCTCCGGTATGGTGTCCTTGTCGAGGTCCAGGGTGCCTTTTTCCCCGAGCATGAACAGGGCGCGGCCGATGGGGGATTCCACGGCCACCCGGTCGGTGATCTTGGCGACCAGGAGGCGGTATTTCTGGTCTCCCAGGGGAATCAGCACGGTGTCGCCCTCGTAGAAGCGCATTTCCAGGACCGGTTCCTCAAGGATGTACTCCCGGGGAGCCCGGATCGCGGATTCCGCCGGGGATTTCCCGGCAGAGGATCCCTTGCTTCCCAGGGCAAGGACAAGGACCGCGACGATCGCCAGGACTCCCGCGCCGGCGGCGGCGAAGATCCAGGGGGAAGGTCCCCGTTTGGGGATCAGGGATTCCACCGGGACCGGCTGCTCCTGGATTCGGATGTTCTTGAAGGCCGTTATGAGCTCCCGGGGTTCGAGCCCCAGGTACTCCGCGTAGTTGCGGATAAAACCTATGACGTAGGGATCGCCCGGAAATACGGTGAAGTTTTCCTCTTCCAGGGCGGAGAGGAAGCGTTTGGCGATGTTGGTGTCATCGCTGACGCGGTCCAGGTCAAGCCCCATCCGTTCCCGGGCCGCCTTCAGTTGCTCACCGATGGATATCATCGCATTCTTCCTGGTTTTATCAGTTTTCCGTTTTGAACAGGAAATTGTTGTACACGTTCGCCGAGGCCGGGGAATCGTAGACGAACCGGGTTTCCGGTATGCCCTGGTTTGTCCGGACGGCCGAGAAATCGAAGGTGAAGGATTCGTTGGAGACCGTGACCCCGGAGATGCGCCGTATCATGCGGGATTCGGGGTTTATGGACAACACGATGGTCCGGAAGCCCTCGGCCACGGTCCTCCGGTTCAGGAGGAGCTTCACCACCGACTCGGGATTCTCGCCGTCCAGCGGAACCGGGTTGGGGGTGCTCTCGTAGGCTACGGTGTAGTTCCGGCGCAGGGTTCGCAGGCCGTCGGCCGTGGCCAGGCTGGCGCCCCCGGACCCGCTGGAACTGACCGCCTGGGAGAGCACGGCGCGGTATTCCGGAACGTAGACGACGAGGGTTTCCCCGTTGAAGCTGATCACCTGATCCGCGGGCTGGGTGAAGTCGATGCGGAGCAAGCGGGGAGCCTTGTACCAGACGGTCCCCAGCATGGTGGTCTTCGCCGTCCGTATGGAAAGCCGGGCCTCGTAGTCCGTGATTTCCGCATAGCGATCGGAGACGCCGGCAAAGTACTGCTCGGCGGTTACGATTTCTTGGCCGGCCGCCGCCGTGGCCAGGAGGACGGCAATCGATAGGGTCAGGATGCTGCGCTTCACGGGACGTTCCTAGGTAGAGTTTTCCGGCGTCGGACACGAAGGGACGCCGCCTCGGTATAGTATCCCGAGGGGGGGAAAAAGACAAGGCTCGCGGGGAGCCGAAGCCCCTGCCGGCCTATCGGGCGCCCCGGGAACCGCGCTTCCCGTCCAGGCTCTCGAGCACCAGGTGCCGCAGCCGCTCGTCCGAGAGCTTCAGGAAGGTTCCGCAGTCCGGGCATGTGAAGCGGAGGTCCTCCAGGTGATCCTTGCGGCAGCCCACGCAGTACACCTTGCCGCAGGACGGGCAGGCTCCGGCGGGGGAGCCGTCGGGGGGCTGGGCCCGGATGGTCTTCCCGGCCTGGGCCGGAAGCTCCTTCGGGGCCCTCCATTCCCGGCCGCAGGCGGCGCACTCGTAGCGCACGGTGACGGCGTTCCGAAGGTCGGCGAGAGCTCTGTCCCCCCGGGCCGGGTCCGCCCGCCGGAGCTCCTGGGCGGTCTGCTCCGCCTCCGAGACGGCGCCCCGGTAGAGCCGGTGCCGGAACAGGCGTTCCAGGAGGTCCGGGTCCCCCGGAAAAAGCTCGAGCCCGGCCCTCCAGGCCGTCTCCGCCCGATAGCGGTCGCCGTACCGGGAAGCCAGATCCCCGGTCAGCTGGTAGATCCTGCGCGCCGGGGCGAGCTGGAGGGCCCGGCGAAGTTGTTCCTCCGCCTCGGTATAACGGTCCAGCTCAAGGCAGCAGGCGGCGTAGTTGGCGCGGTACTCGGACTCCGCCGCGGGCGGCACGATACCCGCGGCCGTCCGTACCGCGCGGTCGTACTCGGCCGCGGCCTCGTCCAGCCGACCCCTGCGTGCCAGGAGGTTGCCCGCCTGGTTGCGGGCTTCCGGGGAATCCGGGAATCCGGCCAGGATCTCCAGGGCTTCCGCGGTTTTACCCTCGGCGTCCAGGGCCTCGGAGAGGTTCACCGCAGGTTCGACCTGGTCCGGGAGCCGCTCCCGGGCGGCCCGGAAGAGAGCCGCGGCTTCCCGGGCGTCGCCCCGGCGTTCCGCCAGGAGACCCCCCAGGTTCAGGATCCAACCATCCTCGGGGGCGAGCTCCCGGGCCTTCGCCCAGGGCTCCACGGCCTCCCCGGGGGCCCCGGAGAGGAAGAGAGCCTCGGCCAGGCGGAACCAGTAGAGGGGGTAACCCGCCTCCAGGGCGCAGGCCCTCCGCAGGTGTCCCGCCGCCGCCGTCCGCTCCCCCCGCTCCGAGAGGATCAGCCCCAGGAGGTATAGGACCGCGGAATCCTCCGTGCCCTTGGCGGCCAGCCGCTGGAATATCCGCTCCGCCGGGGCTTTCTTCCCGTCCCGGTAGAGCACCTTGCCCTCCAGGGCCGCTGTGGAGTCGGCCCGGGGACAAAGGGTCTTCAGCCGCCGAAGGCACTCCTCCAGGTCGTCCGGGGCTTCCTGGGCCAGGAATCCCCCGGCGGCCCGTGCGTACGCTTCCGCCGCCTCGTCCCTGCGCCGCGCCTGGTCCCAGCTCCGGGCCTCGTTCAGCGCGAAAATGGGCATGCCCGGCTCGGCCCGGGCGGCCCGGCCGTAGGCGGCGGCGGCCTGTTCCCAATCGCCCAGGTTCCAATGGGCGTGACCCAGAAGACCCTCAAGGCGCGGGCTGTCCGACAGGTCCCGGGCGGCCAGCTCGTCCCGGAGCTCGAGGTACCTGCCCCGCAGGTACAGGAGATTGGCCAGCTCCTCCCGGGCCAGGCGGGAACTGCCCTCCGTGGAATCCCCGAAGGCTGCCCGGGCCGCCCGGAGTGCGGGCTCGGCGTCCTCGTAGAGCCCCAGGCGGAGGGAGCACTCGGCGCGCAGGAACAGGTCGTCCCCCCCCAGGGGGCGGACCCGCTCGGCTTTCCGGAGCTGCACCAGGGCGGGTACGTCCATGCCCGCCGCGGCCAGGCTCCGCGCCAACCGGGCCCTCTGGTCCGGGTCC
>JBFZER010000381.1:0-3205 GCA_041306765.1 Spirochaetota bacterium
CGCCGCCTCCGCGTCCAGGGCCGCCCGCTTTTCCCGGTAGTAGGTGTAATCCCCGGGATAGAACCGGGGCATGGAGCCGCACTCGAGCTCCAGCACCCGGTCGGCCAGCTCCTCCAGGAAGAACCGGTCGTGGGACACGAAGAGCACCGTTCCCTGGAAGCTTTTCAGGGCCGACAGCAGGACGTCCTTGGAGTCCAGGTCCAGGTGGTTGGTGGGTTCGTCCATCACCAGGAGGTTGGCGGGGTGCAGGAGCATCTTGAGCAGGGCCAGACGGGACCGCTCTCCGCCGGACAGGACGGACACGCTCTTGTAGATGTCGTCCCCCCGGAAGAGGAAGGCGCCCAGCATGCTGCGGATGGAGGGGATGAGCTCCGTCGGGCAGACGGACAGGGCCTCTTCCTCCACGGTGCGGGAGCCGTCCAGGGATTCCGCCACGTCCTGGGCGAAGTAGGCTGTGGTGACCCCGCTTCCCAGGCGCAGGGTTCCCCGGAAATCCCCGTCGACCCCGGCCACCAGGCGCATCAGGGTGGACTTGCCGGCGCCGTTGCGCCCCACGAAGGCGACCTTCCACCCGGAGTCCAGGGTCAGGGAGAGGTCCCGGACCACGGTCTTCTCGCCGTAGGCCTTGGAAAGCCCCTCCACGGTCAGGGCGACGCGCCCGCACTTGGGGGCGGGGGGAAACCGGAAATGGATGCGTTTCATGCCTTCGGGGATCTCGATGGGCACGATGCGCTCCCGTTGCTTCACCCGGCTCTGGACCAGGGTCGCCTTGGAAGCCTGGTAGCGGAAGCGGCGGATGAAGTCCTCCAGCTTGGCGATCTCCTCCTGCTGCTTCTCCCACTCCTTCAGCAGGGTCTCCAGCTCCTGTTCCCGGGTCCGCTCGTAGGCCGAGTAGGATCCTTCGTAGCGGGTGAGTTTTCCGTTCCAGAGTTCGTAGACCTGGGTCACCGCGGAGTCCAGGAAGGAACGGTCGTGGGAAACCACCACGAATCCGCCGGGGAAGGCGCGCAGGAAATCCTCCAGCCAGTCCCGGGCCTCCAGGTCCAGGTAGTTGGTGGGCTCGTCCAGGAGGAGGATGTCGGGATTTTCCAGGAGGACCTTGGCCAGGGCCACCCGCATCTGCCAGCCCCCGGAAAATTCCTCCACCGGGCGGTCCAGGTCCCCGGGGTCGAATCCCAGGCCCGTGAGGATCTCCCGGATGCGGTCCCTGCGGCGCCAGTAGCCCGAGCCCTCGACCGCTTCGTGGAGGCGGTGGTGTTCCGCCACCAGGGCGAGGGTCTTCGCGTCGTCCGCGGTGGACCGCTCCAGAGCGCGGCCGATCTCCTCCTGCTCCCGGACCAGGGACTCCAGGGCCTCGAAGGCCCGCTCGGCCTCCTGGTAGACCGTGGAGCCCTTGTAGACCACCCCCGTCTGGGGCAGGTAGGAGATGCGGGCGCCCTTCTGGATAGCTCTGTCCCCGCTGTCGGGGGTCAGGAGTCCCGCGGCTATCTTGAGCAGGGTGGTCTTGCCGGCCCCGTTGGGTCCCGCCAGGGCGGCCTTGGTGCCCGGGGCCAGGAAGAGGCTGACGCTTTTCAGGATGTCCCGGGGCCCGAAGGCCAGACAGACGTCGGTGAATTGTACGAAGGCCATGTCTAGTTGGACGCCCTCCGGAGCCGCAGGCCCAGGGGAGGGTCGGAGAGGGTGTTGACGACGGCCCCCTCCTTGTCGATGGGGCGGACAAGCTGGAGGTCGAGTCCCCCGGGGGTGGCCCGGTACACGAAGTCCACCCGGGGCCTCTGTCCCCCGTCGAAGGTTAGGGAGATGCCGCCGTCCCATTCGCCCGCCAGGAGGGGACCCAGGAAGAGGGCCGGGACTATCGTTCCCGCGTCCCCGGAGTACTCCGGCACGCCCTCGGGAATGAGTTTGTCGTAGGCGGCCCAGGTGAATCGTCCGGTACGGGTGATCGTTAGGGCCCCCCACTCGTCCGAGACGAAGCGGTCCCCCGCCGCGACCATGCGCGCCAGGACGTTCGCCCGGCGGAGCTCCTCGCGGCGGACGATTTCCCGGATGTCCTGGTCGAACACGATGAAGGGGTGGGTTCCTTCGCCGTACTCGGATTCGATCGTCACCTCCAGGGTGTCGGGCTCCGGGAACCGGAGGGTGAGGGGAAGCCCCTCGAACCGGTAGGAGCCGTCGGGCTGGAAAAGGACGTTCGTGTAGTTGAAGTACCGGGAGGCGCCGGGATACTCGATCCGGATCTGCCGGCGGACGGCGTCCGTGAAGATGCCGTACTGCGGCCCGAAGATCTCCAGGTCCACCCGGGATTCCTCGATCATGGTCCGGAAGTAGGCGGGGCGCCAGGTCCGGGTGAACAGGGGCTCCAGGTCCGCCCCCGGGTCCGGCACGGCGGCGGTTCCGGCGGCGGGACCCTCCGTCTCGTCGAAGAGCCTGAGCTGGTTGGAGAAGACGTAGCCCCGGGTGCCGTCACCCCCCATGGCCAGGTACCAGTCTCCGGGCAGGACTTGGCCGCCGGTGGTGACCACCTCGCCCTCGGTCCTCGCGAGGATCTTGATCGTCTGGTCCCGGCGCATGCGGTAGACCTGGATGGCCGTGTTCCTGGGTTCGTCCCGGAGGACGAGGCCGTCCCGGAGGGCGACCGCGTAGAGGCCGGTATAGGGCGAAAACTCCCGGGCCCGGGTTTCCGCCTCCCTCTTGGTGCGGAAAAGCTCGATCTTCCAGACGGGAACCTCGGCTTTTTTCCGGGTACCGGGATTCTCCACGACGTAGGTCTGGTTGATGTTCGACTTGATGAAGACGGGCACCACGGTTCCGGCGGGCACCCGGTCCGCGGCCGGAATCTCCGCCTTCCCTTCGCCGGGGGCCGGCAAAGCCGCATCGTCCGCCGGGATTTCCGGGGAGGGGAGGTCCTCCGCCTTGTCCTCGGTTCCCTCGAAGTACCACAGCACGACCCCCCAGCCCAGCCTCCGGGAGCATCCGGCCAGGGACACGGCCAGAAGGAAGGCTGCGGCAAGGAGGGCCAGGCGGCGCGGGACGCGGTTCATGGGCACCAGTCTACAACGCGTCCGGGGAATTCATCAATACGAAACGCCCGGCGGCTTGCACGGATGCCCCGGGGACGGACATACTCATACCCAGCAGGGGGGCACGACATGGGAGCCGAAACGGGTTTCGTCGCGGGTATCGACCTGGGAGCCACCAAGATCCT
>JBFZER010000382.1:0-7208 GCA_041306765.1 Spirochaetota bacterium
AGGATATGAGCTCGAGACCGGTCCGCTCCCCGATTCTCCGGGCTGTTTCCCGGATCCGCTCCCGGTTCCGGGCCGGGACCTTGTCGATGGCGTACTCCGAGCCGTCCCGGGTGCTCAAGACCAGGATCAGGGTGGGGCGCTTCCAGAAAGCGGGCTTCCGGGCGTAGGGTTCGGCATCGGTCTGCCCGTTCATGGCCCGGGAATTCTCCCGGGCCTCCTCGGCGGAGCCCGGGATCGTACCCCGGACATGAGGCACGATCCGCAGAGCCGCCAGATCCCCCCGGGCCAGTTCGACCCGGCGGGCCGCGAAGACCAGGCCGACCGCGTGCGACGCGCCCCCAGCCCCGAAAGTCCACCTCTCCTCATACAGGACTCCCAGGGCGGCCAGCCCGAGGAGAAGCCAGCCGACGACGGAGGGAGGCTGACCCTGGGCGACGAGGGTCCAGGACAGGATCCCGAAGACGACGGCGGCCATGAGGCGGTACCAGAGCGCGATCCCGTACCGGAGAGTGCCATCCCGGCCCTCGGTCAACGCAAACGGCAGTTCCATGGGGGAAAGGTACACCCAAGCGTCCGATCCGGCAAGGGCGGGCCTGGACCTCCTTGTTCCCCTTCCCCGTCCCGGGATAGAGTCAGGCCATGCGCCCGGCTTCCTTCCTGCCCCTGCTATTCTCACTTCTCCTCCTTCGCCCGGCCGCCGCCCAGGGAGCGCCCGAACCCCCGGCGCCCCCTCCGGTCGCCGGGAGTCCCGGCGCTCCCGGACCTGTTGCCCTCCCCGGGGAGGTTCGCCAGGGGGACGCCCTGGTCGTCTGGGTTCCGGCCCCGTCCGATGCCTCCGAATACGCGGGCGAAGCCCTGCTCCGTTCCCCATCGGGAGCCGAACTCCAGCGGTCCCGGGGCTTTCTCGTCCCGTCCCCGTCCGGAGCCGGCCGGGCGGCGTTCGTGTTCGGCGTCCCCATGGACGCGGTCCCCGGGGTTTACCAGGTCGAGCTCGGCGGGGTCCAGGGCGGCCTGCCGTTCGCCTCCCGGCATCCCCTGGCTGTCCGGGCCCGGGACTTCCTGGCGGAAGACATTCCGCTTACCGCGGACCTTACGACCATCCGAACAGCCCCGAGCGCGCGGAAGGACGAGGAAGCCCGGGTCTTTGCGGAGATCCTGGGCCGGGTCGACCCCGCGGGGGCATGGCTGGCCGAGCCCTTCCTCCGGCCGGTGGCCAGCGAGCGGAGGACCAGTTTCTTCGGGGACCGGCGCCGCTACCTCTACTCAGCGGGGGGAACGGCCGCGGCCGTCCACGCGGGCATAGACTTCGCGGCGCCTACGGGCACCCCGGTAAAGGCCGCGGGTCGGGGTCGGGTGGTCCTGGCCGCGGACCGGGAGGTGACGGGCAAGACGGTGGTTCTTGAGCACCTCCCGGGGGTCTACACCATCTATATGCACCTGGACAATATTTCCGCGGAACCCGGCGCCGTCCTGGAACGGGGCGCCCTCCTGGGCACCGTGGGCTCCACGGGCCTGGCCACGGGCCCCCACCTCCACTGGGAGCTCCGGGTGCGGGGAATCGCCTGCGATCCCGAGTCCCCGGCCTTTGCCGAGTTTCCTCCGCGCGGACCTTGACCTTCCCGGCCCGGCCCGGTACAATTTCCGGACCTGACCATGAAGGGAGGTGATTCTCACGAGCCAGATCATCGTCGACGACAGCGAGCCCCTCGAGAAGGCCATCAAGCGCTTCAAGCGCATGGTCGAGAAGGAAGGCATCATCCGGGAATGGAAAAAGCGGGAATTTTTCGAGAAGCCCTCCCTCATCAAGAACCGCAAGCAGAAGGCCCTCCAGCGCAAGCTGATGAAGAAGACGCGCAAGTCCCGGGACGGCAAGTACTGATCCGGGTTCCGGAAGCGGCCTTCCATCCATAGGCATCGCGATCACGGCCTTGAGGGTTTCCCTTCAAGGCCTTTTTCATTCTATCAGCCGCCCGGGCACGGCCCGAAGGGCGGGAGCGGAGACGACCGATGCGGCGCGCGAGCTCGTTCCTTGCATTCCTTTCTGCCTGGGCCCTGGTCCTCTCGGCTTGCGCGGCCCCCGAGGGAAACCCCGCCCTCCGGACGGAACGGCTGGCCGTCGGGTCCGCGGAGGTCCTTGCGGAAATTGCCCGGACCCCCGGGGAACGCGAACTGGGCCTGATGTTCCGGAAGGACCTTCCCGACGGCCGGGGCATGCTCTTCGTCTTCGAATCCGACGAGCGCCTGTCCTTCTGGATGAAAAACACCCTCGTGCCACTTTCCATCGCCTACATCGCCTCCGACGGGACGATACGGGAAATCCTGGACATGGAGCCCCTTTCCCTGGCCCCGGTACCGTCCCAGCATTCCGTGAGGTATGCCCTGGAGGTCCCCCGGGGCTGGTTCGGCCGGGCGGGGGTGCGCGCGGGCGACCGGGTGGCCATACCCGATTCGGTCCGCCTGCGTTGAGCCCGCCGACGGTTTGACCGCGGGGTCTTCCTTTCGTACTATGTATCCATGGGCGGCGCGTTCCCCCGTACCGGAACTTCCGGCGCGAAAGCTGTGGTACGAACCTTGTGAAGGCCGGACGCGCGGCCACGGAGGATGGGATGCTTGAGATCGTCACGATGGGGCGGGAGGTCCTGACCCGGACCGCCGAGCCCGTGAAGGATATGGACGAAAAAATCAGAACCCTTGCCCAGGAGATGCTGGAAACCATGCGGATCGGCAAGGGCATCGGGCTGGCCGCCCCGCAGGTGGACCTCGGCATCCGCCTGTTCGTCACCGAGGTGGACGACCGTCCCCGGGTCTTCATCAATCCGGAGATCCTGCTGACCTCCCAGGAACTGGCGGACCTGGAGGAGGGCTGTCTCTCCATACCGGGGATCTATGCCAAGCTCAAGCGCCCGGCGGCGGTGCGAATCCAGGCCTGGAACGAGCGCGGGCGGCCCTTCAACCTGGACGCCGAGGGCCTGGAAGCCCGGGTCATCCTGCACGAACTGGACCACCTGAACGGGGTGCTCTTCGTGGACCGGCTGTCCGAGCCCGTGCGCAAGCGGGCCCTGGCCCAGTACGAGCGCCGCATCCGGATGTGAGGCCGAAGTGCGCGTACTCTTTGCCGGAAGCCCCGAGATAGCCGTGCCCGCCTTCGCCGCCGTGCTGCGGGACCACGACGTGGTGGGCGTGCTTACGAACCCCGAAGCCCCCAAGGGCCGGGGCCTCCGGGAGGTCCGGACTCCCGTGGCCGAAGCCGCGGCGGACATGATACCCGAGGCCCCGATCCTGGCCTTCGAGCGCCTGGGTGCCGAGGCCCGGGAGGCCGTCGCGGCCCTCAAGCCGGACATCCTGGCGGCCTTCGCCTACGGAAAGATCTTCGGCCCGAAATTCCTGGCCCTCTTCCCCCGGGGGGGCGTCAACGTCCACCCCTCCCTCCTGCCCCGATACCGGGGCTGCGCCCCCATACCCTGGGCCATCCTGAACCGGGATTCCGAGACGGGGATCACGGTCCAGCGCCTGGCACTTCGCATGGACTGCGGCGCCGTCCTGGCCCGGGAGTTCGTGCCCCTTACGGGAAGGGAGACCACGGAAACCCTGACCGCCCTCATGGCCGAGCGGGGGGCGGACCTCCTGGCCTCGGTCCTCCAGCGCCTGGAGCGGGGCGAGGCCGTCGAGGAGGAACAGGACGAGGCCTTGGCGACCTACTGCTCTTTCCTCCGCAAAGAGGACGGACGGGTCGACTGGACCCTGGGAGCCCTGGACATCGACGCCCGCATCCGAGCCTTCCATCCCTGGCCCGGGGCCTTCTCCGAGCTCCGGGGACAGAGGGTGAACCTGCTGGAATCCCGGCCCTTCCCGGAGGAACGGTCGACGGATTCGGACGGGAGACTTCCGGAACCCGGAACCGTGGTCCAGCTAGACAAGTCTCGGGGAATAATGGTACAAACGGGGAACGGCCTTCTGGCCCTGCGGCGCCTCCAGCTCCAGACGAAGAAACCCCTGCCGTTTCGCGAGTTCGCGAACGGCGTGAGAGACATCGTGGGGGCTCGTTTCCACTGACATCCGGTACCGTGCGGGGCCGAGGGTCGAATCCGCGAACCCGGGACCGAGCATGAAACTGCCCTTCGACATCAAGCGCCTCGAAGAACTGGACCCCCTGTCCCACAAGTTCACCCTCCTCGCCCTGGTGGGCGTGATCGTCCTCGTGACGGTATCCGGGCTCATTGCCTTCTTCCTGGCCCTCCAGGGGGCGGAGCAGACCATGGTCCCCGACGTGACCGACCTGGAACTCACCACGGCCCTCATCAAGCTGCAGGAGAAGGAACTGTACCCCCGCATCGCCCTGCGATTCTCGTCGAACCCCGCCGACCGGGGACGCATCCTGGAGCAGAAGCCCCCGGCGGGCACCATCGTGAAAGCCGGCCGGCGGATCTACCTGACCGTCAGCCGGGGGCCCGCGGTGAACCAGGTCGAGAGCTATGTGGGACAGACCCTGGACGAGGTGAAGATCCACCTCCAGACCCTCTTCTCGTCCACCCGGCCCCTGCTGTCCATCCGGGAACCTCCGGTCTACGTGTTCGACCGCGCCCCGGCGGGGACCATCCTGGAGCAGAAGCCCGTGCCGGGCACGGAGATCGCGGGGCTCACGGAGCTGGTCTTCGTGGTGAGCCGCGGCCCGGAGCTGGCGCGGGTGCGGGTGCCCGATCTCCTGGGCCTGTCCATTCCCGAGGCCATCCGGAAGATCGAAGACTCCGGCGTCGCCTTCACGTTCGCCATGAGAGCGCCGGAGGGCCGCGAACGCCCGGGCCTCGTGGTGTCCCAGATGCCCGCCGCGGGATCCCTGGTGGCCCCGGACGCGCCGGTCAACGTCCTGGTATCCCGGCCCGCCGCAGCGCCGGGCATGGTTTCGGGCCTTCTGGAGGAAACCCTCTCGGTCTTCCCCTACCTGCTCAAGGTGACCCTGACCGCCCAGTACCCCACCGGGGAAAAGGTGGTTCTCCTGACCGCCCAGCATCCCGGCGGCCTGTTTTCCGTTCCCTACGAGGTCCCGAACAACACGGTGCTCATCCTGAGCGCAGCGAACCGGGAACTCCTGCGCCGGGAGCTGCGGTCAGAATGACCTCGCCGGCGGAGCGGCCCCGGAAGGCGGCGGACTCCCCGCGCGGGACGGCGCGCCGTCCCGCGAAGGCCTCCGCGGGGGGACCGATCCTCGCGGTGGAATACGTCCGCTTCGTCCTGTTCGACGTGGGCCGGGCCATAGACCTCACGAAGGCGGCGGCGGTCCTGCCGGGGCGCACGGACTCCAAGGCCGTGAAGCGCCGCAACACGCCGGCCTCCCTCACCCTGCCCAAGACCCTCTGCGTATCCCTGGAGCGGGACGCCTTCGGTTCCCCGTCCCCGGCGGCCTATGCGGGGGCGGAAGCCACGGCCAAGCTCTTCGACGAGGGGGTGATTTCCCTGGCCGTGCGCGTCCGGCTGGCCGCGGGCCTTTCGGAGCTCCACGACCTGGAGCGGCGGACCTTCCCGCTGGGCGGCAGGGAATGCACGGTGGACCAGTTCATCGAGGAGCGCTTCCGGGAGCTCCACGAGCGCCTGGGGCCGGCGATCGCCCGGGAAGATCCCGCCGACACGCCTCCCGAGCGGGAGTATTACACGGCCTACTGCATCTCCGACTGGGGACGGGGAAGCCCGGACTCCTTCGTGGCCCGGAACGGCAGGGCCCTGGCGGCCCTGCTGGAGGGGGAATCGGAAACCCAGGACCTGCACGACGCCCAGATCCGCAAGTCCCTGGCCAACCCCTTTTCCTACGGGGCCGAGGACCTGGCCATCTTCGACCTGGATCACTGCGTCATCCTGGACCGTTCCCGGGACTGGGAGGACATCCTCCTCATCGCTGAGCACGCCAACTACCAGCTCCTGGAGCTCCGGGTCCTGGACCGCCTATTGGACCACTGGCTGGAGGACGCGGAGAAGGACCTGCGCGCCTTCTACACCAAGACCCGGGGTCGCCGGGGACGCAAGGCCCGCATCCGCGCCCTGCCCGTCAAGTTCGCCCGCCTGCAGGGACTCCGGCTGGAAGCCCTGTTCATCCTGGAAAACCTGGAGAATTCCGCCAAGATCATCGGCGACTACTTCCTGGGCCAGATCTACGTCCACCTGGGGCGGGTCTTCAGCGTGGAAGGCTGGACCCGGAGCGTGGAACGCCGCCTGGGCGCTTTGCAGAACGTCTACGAGATCGTGAAAAGCGACAAGAGCGAACGCACGATGATCGTCCTGGAGATCATCTTCATCGTCGTCTGCATCGCCTTCCCCATCCTCCAGATCCTCCAGGTCATGCTCTCGCCCTAGAGATTCCGGCGGGATCACGGTACAATCCGGGCATGGACCCGACGGACCGCTCCGAACTCCACGCCCGCCTTGAGCTCCTCTCGGACTGGCTCTCCCTGGGCTGCCGCGGGGACCGGCCCGACCCCGAATTCGAGGTGCCCGACCCCTCAGCCGGGCAGGGATCCGGCGGGCGCCGGGGCCCGGACTGGCTGGACGACCCCTTCACCCCGGAAACCCTGTCCAATATCGAGAGCGAGGTCCACCGCTGCGCCAAGTGCCGCCTGGCCCTGAACCGGGCCCGGGCGGTCTTCGGGGAAGGTTTCGTCGACTCCCCGGTGCTGGTCGTGGGAGAGGGCCCCGGCGAGGAGGAAGACAAGCAAGGGCTTCCCTTCGTGGGACCCGCGGGCAGGCTTCTGGACAGGATGCTGGCCGCGGTGGACCTGGATCGCAAACAAACCTGTTACATAACCAACGTGGTGAAGTGCCGCCCTCCCCTGAACCGGGATCCCGCCCCGGACGAGCGGGAGACCTGCATGCCCTACCTGGAGCGCCAGATCCGGTTCCTCCGCCCGAAGGTCATCCTGGCCCTGGGCAGGACGGCCGCCCAGGCCCTGCTCAGGACGGACCGGGGCGTCGCGGCCCTGCGGGGCGCGTTCCGTGACCGCAGGGGCGTGCCCCTCCTGGTGACCTACCACCCCAGCGCCATCCTTCGGGACGAGTCCCTGAAGCGTCCCGCCTGGGAGGACCTCAAGAGGCTTCGGGCCTACCTGGACGACGGAACGGCGACGTGAGCCCGGATCCCGTCCCGCCCTATGTCGAGGTTGCCTTCCCCATCCCCGTGAACCGACCGTTCACCTACCGCCAGCTCCCGGATCGGCCCGCGTCCG
>JBFZER010000383.1:0-5900 GCA_041306765.1 Spirochaetota bacterium
CCGATCTAATCTACGCCCGCCTGAACGGGTACGAAGCCGAGATCCACGAGGCCCACTCCGTGCCCGGGGGACTCTGCACGGGCTGGCGGCGCTCCGGGTATACCTTCGACGGTTGCATCCACTGGCTGCTGGGCGCCTCCGCCTCCTCCCCGTTCCATCGCTACTGGACCGAACTGGGGGTCCTGCCCGGAACCCGGATCGACGTCTACGACGAGTTCCTGCGGAGCGAGTGCGAGGACGGCAGGACCGTGGTCCTCCACGCCGACGCGGACCGCCTGGGAGATCACCTGGCCGCCCTGTCTCCCGACGACGCCGTCCGGGTAGCCGAGCTGGTCCGGCTGATCAAGTCCGCGGCCCAGATGCCCCTGCCCCTGGACAAGCCCATGGGCCTCATGAGTCCCCGGGAAATTCTGGAGCTGGCGCGCTCCTATTCCCCCTACGGCAAGGATATGGCCTTCCTGACCGGCACGAGCATTGGAACATACGCCCTGGGCTTCCGCCATCCCGGGATACGGCGGGCCCTGTGCGCGGTCATCCCCCCGGACCATTACCTCCTGGCGTTGGTCTTCACCCTGGCGGACTACCACTGCCGAAACGCGGGCTTCCCCGTGGGCGGCTCCCTGGCCCTGGCGCAAACCCTGGCGGACCGGTTCCGGGCCCTGGGCGGGGTCCTGCACCTGGGCAGCCGGGTACGGCGCATCCTTGTAGAACGGCAGGGTCTATCGCACAGGGCCCGGGGGCTTCTCCTGGAGGACGGGACGGAGGCGCCCGCGGACACGGTGATCTCCGCCGCGGACGGGAGGACCACGATCTACGACCTCCTGGGCGGCGCGTACCGGAACCGGAAGATCGACGCCCTGTACGAGGATCCCCTGAAGTACCGGACCTACACCTCGTTGCAGGTCAGCTTCGGGGTGAACGCGGACCTGTCGGGCGAACCGGGCCTGGTGGACGTGCCCATGACCGAGCCTCTCTGCATCGGGGATCGGGCGGTGAACCGCCTTCTGTTCAAGGTATACCGGCCCGAGTGGGGCCTGGCCCCCGCGGGAAAGACCGTAGTCGCCTCCGGCATCCTCAGCTCTTACGAACACTGGAACGCCCTCCGCAAGTCCCGGGGCGCCTACGCCGGGGAGAAGAACCGCATCGCCCAGGCGGTCCGCCGGGAACTGGAGCGGCGCTTCCCCGCGGCCTCGGGCAGGATCGAGGCTACGGACGTGGCCACCCCCCTCACGTACGAGCGGTACACGGGGGTCTGGCGGGGAGCCTACATGGCCTGGATGCCGACCCCGGAGACCGGCCGCATCCAGCCCCCGGACACCCTTCCGGGCCTGCGGAACTTCCATCAGGTCGGCATGTGGGCCCTTCCCGCGGGCATCCCCGTGGGAGCCGTCACGGGGCGCTGGGTGATCCAGAAGCTGTGCCGGCGGGACGGGAGGGAATTCCGGACGGGAAGCGCGGCGGATTTCTCTTGACATTCTATAATTCCAGATCGAAAGTTGCCATAACATAATTTTCACCACACCCGGGGTCCATCATCTCAAATTGTTACCGTCCATCGGAGGCAAAAACATGGATTCCAGACCTTCCCGCAGATCCGTGCTCTACGCATCCCTGCTGGCCCTGTCCCTCTCGAGCGTCATTCTGACTCAGGGCTGCAGCACCCTTGTAAAAGCCTTTCAGCTCCATCATCTCGAGCCGGCGACCATCTCAGACTCCCCTATACTCATCCGGGCCATCCGTCTGGAGGACTGGAAGAAAGCCGACAGCCTCGTCGCCTCCCGCACGGGGATCGCAGACCATGCCTTCGACGGATCCTCCGCCTTGAGCCTCGCCGCCAAGGCGGGGCGGGAGTCCTTGGTGCGCGCCATTCTGGCCACGAAAACCTCCACGCCCTTCGACGGCGAACTCGCCCTGATCGAGGCCGCCTCCGCGGGCCACGGCGCCATCGTCGATATCCTCGTCGACGCGGGCTTTAAGGTCGGATCGAAGAAGGGGTACGACATCCTCGTCCAGAAACGGAGCCTGGAGGCCCTGCGTCTGCTCGTGCGGGCGCCCGATCCCTCCTACAAGGTCTCGCTCCGGGCCGGGACGGGGATCGGCCCGGTCCTTCCATGGGCTGCGGCCAAGGGAGATGCAGGATTGGTCAAGGAATTTCTCCGGCAGGGGGCAAAACCCGATCAGGCCAGTGACCAAGTCATGCCGTTCGCGTCCGGAACCCCCGCCCTGTGGGTCGCCGCCTTCTATAATCACCCGGAAAACCTCCGCCTCCTTTTAGACGCCGGGGCGAAGATCGAGGAGGGCGACTACTCCTACGGGTTTTCCCCGCTCATGGCCGCAGCCATCACCGGGAGCTTGGAATCCGCACGGTTGCTGGTCGAGGCCGGCGCAAAGGTTGGCGCGTACTCCAAGACATCCCGGATGGTGGATTTCAAGGTGACAGATTTGGGCGACAAGCTCGAGTTCAGCCGAACCGATCTGGATCTCAAACAGCGCACGCCCCTTATGCTGGCGGCGGAACAGGGGCGGGCTGAAATGGTCCGCTATCTCGTGTCCGCGGGGGCGGTCGTGGACGCGAAGAACGACGACGGCATCACCGCCCACGACGCGGCCCGGGCGGCCAATCATCCCGAGATAGCGGAGCTCCTGCGATCCCTCGGGTCCGCAGGAACCGCGGGGTCCGCCCCGGTCGAGGCGCCCATCCTGGCCGCGATCTTTGCATACACCCCGGAGGCCGTCAAAACGCTCCTCCCGAAGCTGGAGGATGCGTATACCGGCAAGCGGCTCATCGAGCCGCTCACGGCGGCCGTGCTGGCCCTGCGCCGGGCGGAGAACGTGAAGGACAAGACGACGCAGGCGTTGTTTAGGACGAAGGCGTACGAGTCGCTGCGTCTCCTTCTGGGCGTCAAGGACCGCATTCCCGAGTTCGACAGATCCTGGGCGCTCCGGCACGCGGCGTATTCCCCTACCCTTCTGGCGGAACTCGTCGACGCCGGCGTCAAGGGGGATTTCGACGCGATGTTCGAGACCGCCGACGCCTTGGCGACGGCGGGCTTGGAGCCGCAGTTCAAGAAATGCGTCGCCTCCCTGGACAAACCCATGAAAAAGGAGCAGGTAAACACCCTTCTCTTCTCGGCGGCCTTCGGAGGGAACACCGCGATCCTAGGCTACCTCATCGAACTCGGCGCCGAGCCGAATCCCGGCAACTTCTGGGTCAAGAATTTCGGCACACCCCTCGGGGCCGCGGCGCTGAGCGGAAAGATCGACGCCATGCGCTTCCTGCAGGAGAAGGGCGCCGAGGTGGATCCCAAGCTCGCGAGCCAAAATAATTTTGGTGCCCTCCCCCAGGTGAACCCGCTCATGGAAGCCGCCACGGGAGGAAAAATCGATGCCGCGAAGTACCTGGACGCCGCCGGAGCGACGCTCGACGGGGTATCCTTATGGGGATTCACCGCCCTTTCCTATGCGGTCTCGGCAGGAAACGCCGACGTGACCCGCTTCCTGCTGGACTCGGGGGCGGATCCGAACCTCCGCATGAATCCCAGTACCATGAGCACTTGGGAGATGCGAGGCGAGACGGCTCTTATGCAAGCCGCCCGGGCCGGAGAGCTCGATTGCGTCAAGGCCCTCCTGGCCAAAGGCGCGGATCCGAGGCTGACCGACTGGAACGGGGACGACGCCCTGCTCATGGCCCGGGAAGCCGGCCACGACGAGACGGCGGCCGCGCTGAAGACCGCCCTGGGAGACCTGTACCGGTAGCCCGGGATTCAGTCCGCTGCCGCCCACTCCTCCGCCCGCCGCCTAACCTCCACCGGCGGCTCGGCGCCCCGGAAGGGAAGGACCGCGATGGAGAAGCGGCTGGTCCGGCCGTTGTAGGAGGGGGCGTAGCTGTCCAGCTGGTCCGCCATGAGGACCGCCATTGCCCGCCCCAGGCCGGTCACAGCCGTGGCGTACCTCCACTGTGGGCCATAGTAGGTCCCGAAGGGGTTGAGCCGGAGGCGCTGGCGGCCGCCGGAGACCTCGGAGCGCAGTGGGCAGAAGGCGAAGTTGCAGGGGCCCCCCTCGTACTGGGCCGCCAGGATGCCCTCGTAGCCGTTCGACACCGCGACCCAGGGATGGGTGATGTGGTTGTTGAAGGAGGCCGTGCGGCGGGCCCCGGAGACGAGATGGTGGTCGGCCGCGTAGGCGCTCACGTCCCCGAAGAAGTTGCGCTTGACCACCCGGAAGGGGCTCCCGGAATCCGCGTCGAAGCGGGGCACGATCTCCGCGGACAGGACCTCGGTCCATCGATGATCCCAGGTCCGGTCCAGCCGGGCGGCCTTGGTCCTGTCCCAGCTTCGGTCCGGGGTCTCGGGGTATTCGATCTCCAGGGATAAAAAGAGGGCGTCGTCCCCGGGCAGCCGGGTTTCGGTCCGGCTCCACCGGCCCCCCCGGACCTGGCCGGGCAGGTCCAGGGTGCCCCGGAGCGTCCGGACAAGCGTCCCGTCCGGCCCGACAGTCTCCTCCACCGCGTCCGTCGTGCCGGACCGGGTCCGGCCCCGCCAGGTGATCCGCGGAGGGAGGACCTCGAAGGCCGGCCGAGGCGCGGCCGTCTCGGGACGGGCCGACCCTGGTGGTACGAAGCTTGTGACGAGTCTCTCCGCCGGGGCCGGGAACCCGCCTGAAGAATCCCGGACGGAGGCGGGCGGCGGAAGCCGAGGCACAGGATCGGTGCCCGCATCCGCTCCGGCTGGCGGGCCGCCGCTCCGCTCCGCCAGGACCTCCGCCGCAAGCTGCTCCGCCTTCCGGGCCCGGGAAAACCCGTCTTCCAGGCGGCCCGCGTTCATCACCGGGCTGGCCATGCCGAAGTGGGTCGTGGACAGGGCCAGGAGGCGCTCCCGGAGGGACTCGGCCAGGCGGGGGTCGTCGTCGGGGGCGCCCGCTGCCCGGGCCGCGGCATACAGCCGCCGGGAGCGCTGGATCACCGTCCAGAGTTCGGTGTTCTCCCACTTCTCCGCCCAGGACGAAAGCCCGTCGAAGCTCCCGTCCGCGGTGTCCTGGTCCAGGACCACCCGGCCCGCGGGAGGGTGGTCCCGGAGGTAGTCCCCGGGCCGGGTGAAGCGCAGGAAGGGCAGATCAGCAACCGAGCGGACCATCCGGGCCAGGCCGTCGAAGGAGGGGAACAGGCGGGACAGGATCGGGATCTTCATGCCCGCCCAGAACTCGTCGTCCGCGTCGGCGTCCAGGATCAAAAGGAGGTCCCGGGGTTCCTCCATCCGGAGCTGGCGGCGCCTCAGGTCCTTGAGCCAGAGCCGCAGGGAGGCCCAGCGGTCCGCCACGTCCCCGTGGTTGTAGCAGGGCAGGAGGGTCATGGAGCCCGGAAGGCTCGCGCTCTGGAGGGTCAGGGGATTGTACCGCTCCGGGAAAGACAGGGGGCGGACGAAGTTGGAAAAGCCGTTGAAGGGCACCGCCGAATAGTAGAGGCTGATCGCCGGGATCCCGGCGGCGGGATAGAGTGACAGAAAGGAGGGGGTGTACATGCACTCCTGGGGCCGGAGGATCGGGGTCCATCGGCCGAAGACGTCGGCCAGTCCCGATCGGCCCTCGTTGCTCACGGCAAGCCGGGCCAGCTCCTCGAATTCCTCCCGGGTGCAGGCGCTCACGATCCCGTTGTTCCAGGACATGGGTTCGGCCTCGTCCCGGTCCTCCCGGACCCGCCGGGCGATCCCCTCGACCAGGTCCGGGGCGTGGCGCCGCATCATGGTTTCCAGGCTGTAGAAGTTCTCGATGTCCCAGGTACCCCGGACCGGGATACCCTCGGCGTTCAAACGGTCCAGGGCCTCCAGGGTACCCCGGATGATCCGGATGTCCTTGCCGATACCGCGTTCATCCAGGGAGTCCCCCCGGTAGGAGTGGTAGAAGTT
>JBFZER010000384.1:0-6657 GCA_041306765.1 Spirochaetota bacterium
GGCGATGGCGTCGTTGATCTCCTTCGTGCCCGTGGTGATCTCCGCGTTGTTCTGGAGAACCAACTGGTTCACCGCGGTCAAGCGCTCCACCTGTTCCAGGATCGTGCGGTTCCCGGACTTCATCTCCTCCGCGCCGGAGGAGATTTCCCGGGTGATGTCCTTGAGGTTCGACAGGTCGGACAGCACGAGCCGGCCGCCCTCCCTCTGCTCCGACATGGAGGCGTTGATGCGGCGGATCTCCGCGCCCAGGGCGTCCGCCTTCTCCAGCACGGTCCCGAAGGAGTCCACCGCGGAAAGGGAGGCCTCCTGGACCTTCTCGATGGCCTGGGATACCTGCCCGAGGCCGCCGGCTATGTCCTTGGCCTGGGTCGTGGACTGCTCCGCCAGCCTGCGGATCTCGTCCGCGACCACCGCGAATCCCCGGCCCGCATCCCCGGCGTGGGCGGCTTCGATGGCCGCGTTCATGGCCAGGAGGTTGGTGCGGCTGGCTATCTCCGAGATGAGCCGGACCGCCTCGGTCAGGTTTTCCGAGTGCCGGGCGATGTCCCGGACGGACTCCCCGGCCTCGTCGATCTTTTCCTTTCCCAGGACGCCCACGGCCGTCAGCTCCTCGCTGGCCCGGGCGGCTGCGTCCGCGGCCCGCGCCACGGCCTCCACGCTGGCGATTATCTCCTCCGTGGCCGCCGAGGACTGGCCTATCACGTCCGACTGGGAAACGATGCGTTCCGAGAGCGCCGCGACGCTCCGGGCAAGCTGCTCGATGGCCGCGGACACCTCCTGGACGGATTCCGTCTGCTCCTCCAGCTGGCCCCGGGTGTTGACGATGCCCGCGTTGATCTGGAGGACCGCGGCCCCGGTCTCCTCCATGTTCGCGGAAAGGTTCTGTCCTATCCCCTCGAGGTCCCGGACCTTTTCCATCACCGTGGCCACCAGGTCCCGGATCCCGCAGACCAGGGCGTCCACGCTCCGTCCCATCCGGCCCATCTCGTCCCTGCCGTCCAGGTCCGAGCAGGACCGGAGATCGCCCCGGCCTGCCTCGGCCAGGGTGTCCTCCAGCCTCCGCAGGGGCTTGGTTATGGACAGAACGGTGAGGATGATGAGCAGGAGGGAAATCAGGGCGACTGCGGCGGCCACGCCGAGGACCGTCACGGATGCCGCCGCCGCGGCCTTCCGGGCCCGGGACTCGGATTCCGAGGCGTTCTCCCGGGCCCGGGAGGACTCGATCCAGATCCGCTCCTTGAGTTCCTCGAAGGTCGAATCCACCCGGGGCATCACCTCCAGGGCGCGGGCCGCGTCCTCACGGATGTAGCCCTGGACCATGCGGGCGATGTTGAAGTAGGCGTCGAAATCCGCCCCGGTCAGCCCTTTCGGGTTTCCGGATTCGTCGTACTCGAGGCTTTCCAGGGATTCCTCGGCGAAGGTGTCCACGGAGGTCTTGAACGCCGCCAGGGCGGTCTGGAAGGCTCGGGCGGACTCGGCCCGGGCGGACTCGGCCCGGGCGGCTCCTCCGGCGGAGGAGTAGTTGATCGCCCGGTACAGGGTCACCTGGACGGCGTAGGCCTGGTTCTCCAGGTCCTCGAATTTCCGGACCTTGCGGTTCTGGACCGTCAGGATGTCGTCCATAGAGGCCGTGAGAGAGCGGAACGCGGCCAGGGATACGTAGGAAACCCCGACCAGGGACAGCAGGAAGACGACGCCGAGGACCCCCAGCTTTCCCAGGATCCCGATATTGGAAAGAGCGCGCCGAACCATGGATACCTCCGTACGGATCGGCGACGGCCGTTTCAGCCCTCGCCGACCACGATGTTTACCAGCTTGTCGGGAACGATGATCACCTTCCGGACCTTTTTCCCCGCGGTCCATTCCCGGGTCTTCTCCCGAGAAAGTGCAAGCCGCTCGAGTTCCGCCTCGGCGGTGCCCGCGGGCGCTTCGAACTTGTCCCGGACCTTGCCGTTCACCTGCACCACGATGACCGCCGTGTCATCCCGAACCAGGGCCTCGTCGTAGGCCGGCCAGGGGGCCCGTCCCACGCTGGGCTTCTTCCCCGCCTTCTCCCAGAGTTCCTCCGCCAGATGCGCCGCGTAGGGCGCAAGGAGACGGATGAAAGCCTCCCATGCCGTGCGGGGCAGGGTGTCCATCCTGGCCAGCTCGTTGGACAGGATCATCATGGCGCTGATGGCTGTGTTGAAATTCAGGGCGGCCGTGTCGTCCGTCACCTTCTTGATGGTCTTGTGCAGGAGCTTGGCCAATTCCGGGGAGGGTTCGGAGGGCGAGAGGGGCTTATCGGACAAGGCCCAGAGTCGCTCCAGGAAGCGGCTCACACCGACGAGGCCCGCGGTGGCCCAGGGCTTGGAAACCTCCAGGGGTCCCATGAACATCTCGTAGACCCGCATGGCGTCCGCCCCGAAGTCCCGGACGATGTCGTCGGGGTTCACCACGTTGCCGCGGCTCTTGGACATCTTCTGGTTGTCCTCGCCCAGGATCATCCCCTGGTTCACCAGGCGCTGGAAGGGTTCTATGGTGTTCACCGCCCCGATGTCGTAGAGGACCTTGTGCCAGAACCGGGAGTACAGGAGGTGGAGCACCGCGTGCTCCGCCCCGCCCACGTAGAGGTCCACGGGCATCCAGTACTCGATCTTGTCCCGGGCCGCGAAGGCCGCGTCATTCTTCGGATCAATGAAGCGCAGGTAGTACCAGCAGGAACCCGCCCACTGGGGCATGGTGTTGGTCTCCCGCTTGGCGGGCCCTCCGCACTTCGGGCAGGTGGTGTTCACCCAATCGTGTATATTGGCCAGGGGGGATTCCCCCGTGCCCGTAGGCACATAGGTCTTCACGTCCGGCAGTTTCAGGGGCAGATCGCTTTCGGGAAGGGGCACGATCCCGCACCCCTTGCAGTGGACAACGGGGATGGGCTCGCCCCAGTATCGCTGGCGGGAGAAAATCCAATCCCGGAGCTTGTAGTTCACCGCCTTCCGTCCTATGCCCTCGGCGGCGAGCCACTCGGTGATGGCCTTGACGGCTTCTGCCGTGGGCAGGCCGTCGAACTTCCCGGAATTGACGGCCACACCTTCCGCGGAGGTGCATTCCGCTGGCTCCCCGGAAACCGCGCCTGCACGGGCCTCCTCGCTGCCCGCGGCCGCCACCACCTGGATGATGGGCAGGCCGAACTCCTTGGCGAAGTCCCAGTCCCGCTCATCGTGGGCCGGGACGGCCATGATGGCCCCGGTGCCGTAGGATGCCAGGATGTAGTCCGAGATCCACACGGGTATCTGGCGGCCGTTCACCGGGTTGACGGCGTAGGCCCCCGTGAACTCGCCGGTCTTGTCCTTGGCCAGGTCCGTTCGCTCCAGGTCGCTCTTGCGCGCGGCCTCCGCCACATAGGCGTCCACCGCGGCCTTCCGGTCCGGTGTGGTGATCCTGGCGACCAGGGCGTGCTCCGGGGCCAGGACCATGTAGGTGGCCCCGAAGAGGGTGTCCGGCCGGGTCGTGTAGACCTCGATCTCCCCGCCGCCGGCGGCCATCTTGAAGACCACGTTGGCGCCCTCGCTCCGGCCGATCCAGTTGCGCTGCATGAGCTTGATGGACTCCGACCAGTCCAGGGTGTCCAGGTCGGAAAGGAGGCGGTCCGCATAGGCGGTGATCTTGAGGATCCACTGGCGGATGCTCTTCCGGACCACGGGCGTCTCGCAGCGGTCGCAGCGCCCCTCCTTCACCTCCTCGTTGGCCAGGCCCGTCTTGCACTTGGGGCACCAGTTGATGGGAGCCTCGGCCTCGTACGCCAGGCCCCGCTCGAAGAGCTTGAGGAAGATCCACTGGGTCCACTTGTAGTAGTCCGCGTCGCAGGTGGAGACCTCCCGGTCCCAGTCATAGGAGAAGCCCAGGGACTTGATCTGGGTCCGGAACCGTTCGATGTTGGCCGCGGTGGTGGCCGCGGGGTGGGTGCCCGTCTGGATGGCGTAGTTCTCCGCAGGCAGGCCGAAGGAGTCGAAGCCCATGGGATGGAGGACCGCGTACCCGTTCATCCGGAGGAAGCGGCAGTAGATGTCCGTGGCGGTGTAACCCTCGGGATGTCCCACGTGGAGGCCCGCGCCGGAGGGATAGGGGAACATGTCCAGGACGTAGATCCGCTTGTCCGCGGGTATGCCCGGGTCCTCGACGGCCTTGAAGGTCTTGTGCTCGTCCCAGTAGCGCTGCCACTTGGACTCGATCGCGGTGTACGGGTACTTGGCCATGGGTCACTCCTGGATCCGGGGGAGAATCGAAGCCGCTCCGATGGATGATACAGGAAGGGCGGCCCGCCGGACAAGACCGTAGCCCGCCCGCCGCTCGCGGACGATTAATTCATAGGTCCAACAAGATGGACAAGATTGTATGAAGATGAACAAGATGGATTGATATTGTGAAAAGACAGGCCCTATTCCTTACGTTTTCATCTTGTCAATCTTTCTTTATCTTGTACATCCTGTTGGATCTGTCACGAAACCTTCCCGCCTCAGTCCTCTTCGCCCAGGGCCTCGAAGACCTCCAGGAGACGCGGGAGATTCCGCAGGACCAGGGTATGGTCGTCCTTGTGGATCGAGGCGCGGAAGGGCTCCACCAGGGCCTTGAGCTCCGGGCTGGGGTACTGGACCAGGGCCTGGTCCATTGTGGATACGTAGACCCCCACGTAGATCGTGTAATAGACGTCCCAGAACCGGCCGTCCCAGGTGTACTTCTCCAGGACCCGACGGACCTCCCCGGAAGCCCGGGCCTTGGCCAGCAGGGACCTCAGGGTCGCGGGGGTGAAGGTGACGGGGTCGTCCTGGGATTCCGCCACCTCCTGGTCGAAGTCCGATCCCAGGGCCTCCAGGTCTTCCATCATGCCGGGGATGTCCTTGATGAACCGCTCGATGTCGTAGGCCGTGAGCACCCTGGGCGGCGTCTGGGAGAACGCCGGCAGGGAGAGCAGAAGAGCCGCCAAGGCGGCCGCGAGTAACCGTCTCATGAGTCCTCCCGTACCGCCGCCTTCAGGGGACGACGTTCCCAAAGGTCTCCAGGGGGTTGGCCAGGTCGTCCGCGGCGCGCTCCGCGGCCATCTCCTGGACCGTGGGGGCCGTGAAGACCTCGAACCAGGGCTCCACCCCGGCCATCAGCCTGGAGATCGACAGGAGGGTCATGTCCTGGCCCAGGGGCAGCCGGAACTCGACCTCCCGCTCCTGGGCGCCCGGGGCGAGGGGCTTGACCTTGATCCGGTGCCGCTGGCCCTTCACGACGAACTTGTCCCGGTCCCCGGGGTAGAACTCCATGGGCTTCTGCCGGCCGATGGAGACCACGGCGGCCTTCAGGGCGGGATACGCTCCCGCGGGGTCCGCCTTGTTGTCCACCAGGATCGTATGCCCCTTCCCGGTCACGAAGAGGACCACGGCGAGCGCCAGGTACGCGGCCGCCAGGACCCCTCGGATGACCCACCTGCGGGCGGTCTTGGGATCGGGCTTGCTCATTTTGCGCCTCCCGCGACGGCGTCCCCGCCCCGGAGCCCGGCACGGGCCCGATCCGCGTTGGCCCGCTTGCGCCAGGCGTAGATCACCAGGGCCATGGCGATGGCCGCGTAGGAGAGGGCGTCCCGGAAGAATTCCCCGATCTGGGCCTGCCCGAAGAGCTGGGCGCCCGCCCGGGGCATCACGATGTACATCAGGTGCAGGAGCACCACCCCGATGAAGACGTTCGGGATGGTGGCCTTGGAGACCGAGGCGCCGCCCACCAGAAGGGCCGCGGCGGCGAAGAACCCGGTCTGCTTGTGGGCGTTGTAGGTGGCCATGTTGCCCATGTTCTGGAGGAAGATGATCTGGCCGATCATGGCCAGCACCGTGGAGATCATGATGGCGATGATCCGGGTGCGCTCCACGGAGATGCCCGCGGAGTGGGACACTCCCTGGTCCTGGCCGATGGCCCGCATGTCCTGTCCCAGCTTGGTCCTGCGGAACCAGAGGATGAACACGCAAAGGAGCCCGATTACCATGTAGGTCGCCGCGGGCAGGACGTAGGGGCCGATCCGGACCGCCAGGAGGTTGTCCAGGGACTGCCGGACCGAGTCCAGGCCCAGGGTGTTCCGGATGCCGTAACCCCGGGACAGGGTGATGGCCGGGGAGCGGATGGGGATGATGTACCCCATCATGTACAGGACGACCAGCTGGTATACCCCGTCCATGAAGAAGCCCAGGATGTACCCGGTGACCATCTCCCGGCCCTTGGCGCGGTTCAGCACCTCCCCGGCTATCCAGCCCAGGAAAATCGCGATGGGCATGCCCACCAGGGATGCGAAGGCCAGGCCGTTGACCCCCAGGATGCCCCAGTCCACGGCGATGATGAGCCCGATCTCCCCGGCCATGGCCCCCAGGACCATGCCGAAATTGATGCCCATGCCCGCCATGATGGGCAGGAGCAGGGAGAAGACCAGGAAGGCGTTGCGCCCGATCCGGGTGAAAAGCTCCTGGATGATGAACTGGGCGGACAGCCCGGACACGGGGACCGCGAAGGCCGTCACCACCAGGAAGATGACGACCACCAGGTTGTCCGCAAGGAACTTGCGGGGGTCGAATGTCTTGCTCATTTGGTCACCTTCGTCTTTCGGGTCAGGGCGTACAGGATCATGCCGTTGGATATCAGGATGCGGATCAC
>JBFZER010000385.1:0-3320 GCA_041306765.1 Spirochaetota bacterium
TTGATCCCGATGAAGCCTCCGCAGCATTCCTTCTGGAGCGACAGAGACCGAATGGTGCCTATGAGAGTATTTTCCAGGCGGGCTACTGTCTAAAGAGTCTCTCGATCCTGCGCTTGGAGCCCAAGGCAGATCCATCTTCCTACATTCTGCGACACCTGCGGGCTTATGACGTAGACCGCCTTCCCGCGGAGGTGACCTCCATCTTCACCAAGATGCTGGCGGTCATGGAACTGCAGAACATGCGAGGCCTCCCTGTGTCGGCACGGCAGAAGGAATCCGTAAGAGGTTTCCTGTTCCGATACCGCCAGAAGGACGGGGGGTTCGGCTATCCGTACTCGACTCTGGTCGAGACATTCCAGGCCGTCCGGATCCTCGACTGGCTCGATTATCCGGTAGCCGCCCTGGGGGTGAATCGGTTTCTTGCGGCCTGCGAGAACCCGGTCTTCGGGTTCGTGGATATCCCCGGGACAACATCGGCCTACCTCGAGCACATCCATGCGGGGCTCAGGCTCTCGGAGATCATCGGTTTGGATGTGCGCTACGCGGGCGGCTGCACGGAATTCATCAAAGCCTGCCAGAACCGGAACGGGGGCTTTTCGCGGACCACCCACGCCGGGATCGCAACGCTGGAATACACGCACCTTTCCATCGACTCCCTGACAATGCTGGCTTCCCGTTGAATCCGCCAAAAGCGGGATGCAAGGATTCAGAGTTCCGTCTCATACCCCCACGTTTTCCCAGAGGAGCCTGAAAAAAAGGCAACGGCCCGGGCGGCGGCCTGCCGTTCCCTCGCCGTGACTTCTTCGTGACGACACTGCCAGTTCTGTTTCCGGATGTATTCCCGGAGGTCATGATCCAGTACCTGGATCCGTTCCCGCAGGTCTGACAGGATGAACGCGACCCCCGACCCCTCCTCGTCCTCTCGGAGCAGGTCCCGCAGATGAATCAGGCAGATCCCGCCGCCGTTTCGATAGAGAACCTGGTCCTCGGGCAGAGAAAGCATTCTCAGGGGTACCCGGCCGTTGTAAGAAAGCGCCTCCCGGTTGGACTGGCAGACGCGGCACTCCAGGGACGGTTGTAGGGACCGGGACAGACGATCTATGTCCGTTTCGACCGGATGCCAGTAGCGGCGGATCCTGCTGGTTCCTTCCCGCTTCGGTTTATCCTTCCCGGCCAGGCATTTCTCGATCCGCTGGAGAACCTGGCTGGTCAGGTCCTCGTACAGGATGGAGCTTCCCAGCGGGTTTTGCCAATGCGCCTCCTCCAGTTCCAGGAGCAGACGGCCGTGATCCCGGCAGAAGCCAAGGCTTTTCCCGATTCGTTGCCTCGTCACGGGGTCGTTCACGTTTTCATGGAGCAACTGCTTGAGAAAGCGACGCTCGTTCTTCTGTGCCAGGGCACATAGGGGGCACCCCGGCTCCCGGAGGGCGTCCCGTACGAAAAGGACCGCCAGTCCCAAAGGGGTGTCCCGGGGAGAGCTTTCTAGATCTCTGTTCATGCGACGCCGTCCCTTGAACCGCATCCCGGACGAAGGGCGGAGGATGGCGGGCCAACTGGTCGAGGAGTTCCCGGGCCTCCCCGGTCCCGATGGCTTGCAGGGCTTCCGCGATCGCCCGCAGGGTGAGGGTGTCGGCATCCCCGGCGATCAGGCGGGCAAAGGCGGACAGGGCACTTTGACTTTTCCGTCAGCCGAGGATCCGGATGGCCATCATCCGGTAATCCCGGATGGGATGCCCAAGGGCGCGGATCAGTTTCTCCTCGTAAGACGCGGGATCCTCGCTGGATAAGTCCCAGCCGCAAGCCGGGCAGGACATCCGGCCTTTGTCCGCTTCCCTCCAGCAGTGCGGGCAAAATGCGTAACTCATCGAACGTTTCTTCCTGTCAGGCGAAGAAGGCGAGTCAGCCATCTATCGTGACCGGGTTCCGGCTGAGCCTGTCGCTCGGGACTCCTGCGTTTCCGGGTGGCCCTTGTCGGGTCGAGAAAGAGCTCCCGGGCCTTGCGGGACCAGGCGATCTGGCCCGGGATGAGGGACTCGGGAGGTCGGGGAAACCAGTCCCGGCAGGCGCGGCACCACACGATGTCGCGATGCAGGTTTTCCGGAGGGATGTTGATGAACCAGCGGCAGGCGAAATAACTTCGAACCTCCTTTTCCCGGAAGACCCGAAAGGGGAGAAGGTAGAGGCACGCATATCCCAGCGTCAGGGTCTTCGGGATGTCGCAAGCTTCGCAGACGGAATCCGCCTGTTCCCGTTTCCGCAGGAAGCCCAACACCTCGTCTCCCCCCGCTTGACAAATGATCCGGGCACCCGGAGGCGCTGTGCCCTCGCCGTCCTGGATCGCTTCCACATGACGAAAGGGACATTCGGACCAATGCATCCCGGAAGTCGCTCCGCCGTCCCCTTGCGGTTGCTTCTGGCCGGACATCGATGTCTCTCCGTCACGTCTGCAGAATTCGCAAAAAAAAGACTTCCACCCCAAGGTAGAAGTCATCAGCCCCGCTGGAGGGCAATTCCGGCGAACTTCATCGCCATCTGCGCTGGTATCTTGCCCCGGGGGTGTGGAGAAGTCAACGATCAATTGCGTTTGTGTTTGTCGGCTTTCCCATTGGGATTCGCCTTGACAGTCCTCCGCCGGCTTTGGTAGCCGTTAATGCGAATGGTGATGGGGTTCACCGAGAGAACCGCCGGCCCGGCTGATGACCCCTACAGGGACCTCTGGATTCTGTGTCGGCCGTTCGCAGCGCCGTCGCGGCATCCGCCCCGGAAGGTCCATGGCCTGAAGGGGTTTTTCGTTTGTCCCGTTTGTGACGACCTATATTCCGGGGCTGTTCTTCCCATGACGCCGGTCTGGCCGGGTGGTATGGGTAGGTTGAATCATCACATACAGGTAGATTCCTGTTGTATTACGGCCGTTTCAGGAGAAAGCGGGCTATGACCAAAACCATTCTCCGGGATCTCCGGGAGCGGATCAACGAGATGGACGCCCTGCGCCCCCTCTCCCCCTACGCGGAGGCGTTCCGGGAGTGGCGCGCCTCCACGGAGCGCTTGCTGGTGGCGGCCTGGGGGGAGAACGGCCGGCCCGTCGAGGATTTTCGGGCCATCCTGTACACGCCCCTTTTTCTCTCCTGCCGCTGCGGAGAAACCACCTTCGACGAGGCCTACCGGGAGGGGCTCCGGGAGGAAGAAAAACTCCTCCGGGCCCTCGCAGTGGGCGAAATTCCCGTTGACAAGGCCGGTTAAAGCAAATATAGAGCGGCTTCCGTAGGTTCCATCAAGGCAAAGAGAGCATATGAACGGCCGGATTTCCTCCATCATCATTA
>JBFZER010000386.1:0-10529 GCA_041306765.1 Spirochaetota bacterium
CAGTCGACCTTCACCTCCACCGCCAGCGCCGCGACGTCCACGGTCTACCTGCGCATCAAGGGCACGACCGCCCCGGTCCCGGTGGTAATGACCAAGGCGGCCTCGTCCGTGACGTTGAATCCGGTCTCGGACCTGTACTACGGCTTGGACTATCAGATCGTGGTATCGAGCGGAGTCAAGGATCTCGCGGGACGTTCGGTCTCGAATGCCGGGGCGACGGATTTCACGGTGGAGGGGGACATCTGGGAAGGAGGGAGCAACAACGACATGCCCGTCCGGGCCTACGACCTGACGGACAACAATGTCTACGGCGCATGGAACTGGACCGATCTGGTGCCGGACACCCAGGAGGAGACGGACTCCTGGACGCTCCCGGCCGGCGCGAACACCCCCTTGGCTCGCCTGGAAGGGGTGGACTACTACACGATCGAAGTCCCTGCGGATGCCTATTTCCTTCATCTGCGGGTCCTGTTCACCAACGATACGGTGAACGGCACCACCGTGGATTCCTCGGGCACCGAGTCCCTGGTGTTGTACGTCACACACAACGGGTACGGCTTCGGTTCCGACGTCGAGTTGTACACCGACCAGATCCACGACCGGTACTACATATATGACCTGTCCTCCCCCTTCGCGGGCGGCCCGGGCACCTACACGATCCTGGTCTACGAGGCGTCGAGCAATACCGCGAACAAGAGGACCTACAATCTCCGCTGGTACTTCGAGCCCGGGATTTAAGGAGGGCGGCATGAAACGAATCGCATCGATCCTTTTGATTGTCACGGCCGCGGCCGTCACCCTCTCCGCCCAGTCCCTCTCCCTCTCCGTCCTGCCCGCCCTGGAGGTCCCCCTGGGTCCCAGCGCGGACCTGTACTCGGGGGGCGGCGGGGCCCAGGCGATGGCCGTCTACGGACCGGGACCGGGGTCGGGCCTCCGGCTCTCCGGGGCCCTGGGCTTCCGGGGCCTGGAGTCCCTGGCCTCGGACTCTCTCACCCTGGCGTCCCTGGCCGCGGGGGTCGGATACCAGCTGGGCGCGGGCCCCCGCCTGGCGTTCACCGCGGACCTCCGGGGCGGAGGGTATTTCGGGACATACGGGAACGTGCGGGGCTTCGGGCCCCTGGTCTCCGCGGAGGCGGGCATGGTTTTTGCCTTGAGCCCGGGCTTCCGCCTGGGCGCCGGCGCGGCGGGATCCCTCTTCCTTTCGGGTTCCAAGCCCCTGTACTCGGGGCTCGGCGTCCAATTCGCCGCCTCCTTCACCCCCGGCGCCGCCGGCTCGTCCCAGCCCAAGCTGCAGATCCTGGATCCGAGGTTCGAGCCTATCTTTCCGGTCTTCTTCAAGTGGTACGACTCGAATCCCGCGGGTACTGTGGTCATCCTGAACAAGGAAAGCCGGGCGGTCAGGAACGTGAAGGCCAGCGTCTTCGTGAAGGAGTTCATGGACGCCCCCAAGGTCTTCGCGGAAATACCGGTCCTGGCCAAGGGCGAGTCAAAGGAAGTGCCCATCCGGGCCCTGTTCACGGACAGGGTCCTGGGGGTTACGGAGAGCACCAAGGTGGCCGCGGAGATCACGGTGAGCTACGAGCTGGGGGACGGCACCCTGAAGACCATGCGGGCCGAGACGGTGCGGGTTCTGGACCGGAACGCCATGTCCTGGGCGGACGACCGGCGCGCCGCCTCCTTCGTGACCGCCCGGGACCCGGTTCTCCTGGCCCTGGCCAAGGATGTGGCGGGGACCGTGCGCGAGAGCGGGGGGGTCGGGAGCGACCTGGACCTCCGGATCGCCATGGGAATGTACCAGGCCCTGGGTCTGTACGGGATGAAGTACGTGATCGATCCGGCCTCCTCCTACGCGGACTTCTCCAAGAACGAGACGGCGGTGGATTTCCTGCAGTTTCCCCGCCAGACCCTGCAGTACCGGGCCGGAGACTGCGACGACCTGACGATCCTCTATACCGCTCTGCTGGAATCCGTCGGCATAGAAACGGCGTTCATAACGGTGCCTGGCCATATTCTGGCAGCCGTCGCTCTTCCTCTCACGCCGGACGAGGCCGAACGGACCTTCTCCCGCCTGGACCGCTTCATCGTGGACCAGGGGAAGGTGTTCATCCCCGTGGAGGCCACGATCTTCGGGAAGGGCTTCAACGCGGCCTGGGCGGAGGGCGCCCGGCAATGGCGGCTGGCGGGGACCCAGGCCCGGCTCATCCCCGTGCGGGAAGCCTGGAAGGACTACGAGGCGGTGGGGCTCCGGGAGGACGCTCCGAGCCTTGCCTATCCCGTGTCGCGGACGATCCTGGCGTCCTTCCGGGGGGAGATGGACCGCTTTGTCTCGGACGAGCTTTCGCCCCAGGTGGCCCGGCTCCAGGAGGAGATCAAGCGTTCCGGGGCCACCTCGAAGAACCTCAACCGGCTGGGGGTGCTGTACGCCCGGTACGGGAAGTACACCGAGGCGGAGGCGGAGTTCCAGAAGGTGGTCAAACGGGAGGAGTACGCGCCCGCCCTGGTGAACCTGGCCAACCTGGCCCTACTTCGGGGGGAGCCGAAGACCGCGGCGGCCCTCTATGACCGGGCCCTCAAGAAGGACCCGAAGAGCAAGGCCGCCCTGGCGGGCGCTGTCCGGGTCCGGAGCGACCTTGGGGACAGGGCCGCCGCTGAGCGCCACCTTGCGAGCCTGAAGTCCATAGATCCCGCGGCGGCCTCGTCCCTCGCGGCCCTGGTATCCCCGTCCACCGAGGGCAGGGCCTCCGCGGGGGACTCGATCCGGGTAGGCTGGAGCGAGGATTAGACGAGGCCGGTCCAAGGGCCAAGGCGGCCGCCCCCCTCGGGGCGGCCGTTTCATCCGGGCCGGTTTCTCCCTCGGGCGGACGATATGTGGTAGACTCTCTCGAACCCGACGGCCGGGCTGGGAATATCGGCTCCACGCTGCCTAAAAGCCTGGCATCCGCCGCCCGCTCGGGGCCTTCACAATCTTCGTACCACCAGGAGCAGGCCATGGACTTCCTATCCTCCCTCTTCTCCCTCTCCGGAAAAAACGCCCTGGTCACGGGCTCCAGCCGGGGCCTGGGCTTTGTCCTGGCCCGGGGTCTCGGACAAGCGGGGGCCCGGGTGGTCCTGAACGGCCGGGACGAAGCTGTCCTGGCCTCCGCGGCGGAAAGGCTCCGGGCCGAGGGGCTGGACGTTGCGGTCTCGGCCTTCGACGTTACGGATTCCGCCCAGGTGGAAGAGGGGATCGCACGGATCGAGACTGAGGTCGGCCCCGTGGAGATCCTTGTGAACAACGCGGGGATCCAGCGGCGAAAGCCCCTGGAGGATTTCCCGGAGGAGGACTTCCGGGAGGTGCTGGAAACCAACCTGACCAGCGCCTTCCTGGTGTCCAAGCGGGTCGCCCGCAGGATGATCGGCCACAAGTCCGGTAAGATCGTGAACATCTGCTCCCTGCAGAGCGAGGTGGGACGGCCCTCGATCACCCCCTACGCGGCTTCCAAGGGGGCCCTGAAGATGCTGACCCGGGGCATGGCGGTGGAGTGGGCCAAACACGGGATCCAGGTCAACGCCATCGGCCCGGGGTACTTCAAGACCGAGATGACCCGTGCCCTCGTCGAGGACCCCGACTTCGACCGCTGGATCCGGGGCCGGACCCCCGCGGGGCGCTGGGGGGACCCGGAGGAGCTGGTCGGACTCCTGGTATACCTCTGCTCCCCGGCGTCCTCCTTCGTGAACGGACAGATCGTCTACGTGGACGGGGGACTCCTGGCGGGGATATGAGGGGTTTTGAGGTATCCTGTTTTCGGAGGTTATCAAAAAGGGCAGACGTAATTCTGAAAGAGCCTCAATCGGCTTGTTGAATAGATTGCGGTGGAAGAGTATATTGTAAGTAAAGTAAGGAGACTGGAATGGAACTGGCCAAGGTGACCTCCAAGGGGCAGATCACGATTCCCCTTCAGATTCGTAAGCGGCTGAAGCTGAAGGAAGGAGATAAAGTGTTCTTCATGGAAGAACAAGGCCGAATCATAGTCCAGAATGCGTCGCAGGTTGCCCTGGGAACCTTCCAGGACCAGATGGCAGGCGAAGCAGCCAAGGCAGGCTTTGTTTCCGAGAATGATGTTGTCCGCTACATTAAGGAACTGCGAGCCGGCACAGGCAACGGAGCGTGAGGGTTCTCGCCGATACAAACATTCTCATATCCGCAGCTCTGTTCCCTCAAGGAAAGGTGGCACGGGTTCTGGATTACCTGTTCGAGACGCATACGGTTGTCATAGCGAGCTACACTATCCGTGAGTGTGAGCAGGTCTTCCTGCGGAAGTTTCCTGCAAAGCTTCCCGCCTTCAACCTCTTTTTGGCCGACATCGACTACGAGCGCTTTGATACCCCGGCCCGACTTGATCCATCCCGGTTCCCCCAAATCCGGGATGCCGGTGATCTGCCGATACTGGCATCGGCCATCCTGGCCGATGTGGATATCCTGATTTCCGGCGACAAGGACTTCGAGGACCTGCAACTGAAGAAACCGTTGGTATTCACGCCTCAAAAGTATTTCGATCTAATAAATACTTGAACGGAAGGAACGGCCCGATCGTCTACGTGGACGGGGGACTCCTGGCGGGGATATAGGGGGCGGCGGTGCGGGATTCTCCGGGGTTCGATTCCGGACGTCTACCGGGGCGAGGCCGCCTCGTCGATCGCCTTCAGCACCCCCGCGTCCAGCCTGGGTACCAGGTCCAGGGCCTTCAGATTTTCCGCCACCTGCTCCGGGCGGCTGGCCCCGGTGATCACCGTGCTGACCCGGGGGTTCCGGGCGCACCAGGCTATGGCCAGCTGTGCCGGGGTAACCCGAAGGTCCCGGGCGATGGGCTCCAGGCGTCTGGCGGCGGCCACCTTCCGGGGAAGCTCGGGATCGTCCCGGAGCCACTCGTAGCCGGACAGGGACAGGCGGCTGCCCTCGGGGATGCCGGCGGCGTACTTGCCCGAGAGGACCCCCGAGGCAAGGGGGCTCCAGGTGGTCAGGCCCAGGCCGATCCCGTCGTAGAGCCGGGCGAACTCGACCTCCACCTTGTCCCTGTGCAGGAGGTTGTACTGGGGCTGCTCCATCTGGGGCTTGCGGAGGTTGCGCCGGTCCGCGATGTCCCAGGCTTCCCGGATCTGGTCCGCGGACCACTCGCTGGTGCCCCAGTACATCGCCCGGCCGGAAGCCACGATGTCGCTCATGGCCCAGACGACCTCCTCGACCGTCGTCTCGGGGTCCGGGCGGTGGCAGAACAGGAGGTCCACGTAGTCCAGGCCGAGCCGCTCCAGACAGCCGTCGATGCCCTCCAGGAGGCGCTTGCGGTTCAGGGTGTCCTTCTCGTTCGGTCCCTCGGCCAGGCCCCAGAAGATCTTGGTGGAGACGAGGTAGCTGCCCCGCCTCCACCGGAGCTTCCGGAGGGCGGCGCCCATGATGGACTCCGAGGCTCCCTGGGCGTAGGACTCCGCGTTGTCGAAGAAGTTGACCCCCGCGTCGTAGGCGGCAGCCATGGAGGCCGCGGCCGCGTCAATGTCCACCTGCTTGCCGTAGGTTACCCAGGAGCCCAGGGAAAGGGTGCTTACCCGGATGCCCGCGGATCCAAGTCGTCGATATTCCATTGGTTCCCCCGAGTACGGGCGGGGCCGAGCCGGGATCGAACCCCGCGGCCGCCCGAAGATTTTGAAGCCCCGCGTCGCCGCGGGGCTTTCGGCGATTCTATTCTTCAGTTTTATTGGCGGCCTTTTCCTTCTTGTCCTTCCGCTTTTCCTTGAGGGTCTTCAGGGGTTTCTTCTTGGGTTCCTTCGCCTGCTTGCTCTTGTCTTTCATATATCCTCCTCCGGGGCCCCGGGTTTCGGTGCCCCGCTTTTCCGAGCCGGCGGCCGATTGTCCGGCCCCGGGGGACGGCTTTTCTTTCGCCTTCCCGGGAACATAGTATAGGCCTTTTTCCCGGCCGCGCAAAGGCCGGAGGAAACTTTCCGGCACGGGGCTTTCGGCCCGCGCCGGCCCGCCGCCTGCGGGCCGGTCGAGCTCGATGGAGACGGCGTGCAGGGCCAGCCTTCCGGCCGGATCGGTCCGGGCGCCGTAGCGCGGGTCTCCCGCCACGGGATGGCCGGCCGCGGAAAGCTGGGCCCGGATCTGGTGCTTCCGGCCGGTTTCCAGTTCCAGCTCCAGGAGGGCGTACCCGCCCCCCGCCTCCAGGACCTTCCACCGGGTGACGGCCCGCAGGGAGCCGGGGACGCCCGGAGGGGTCTGGTAGACCGTGCCCGCCTTGTTCTCCCGAAGCCAGGAGTCCAGCGTGCCGGACTCGCCGGGCGGCACGCCCTCGACCAGGGCTACGTAGCGCCGGGACAGGGCGAGTTCGTTCCACCGGGACATGAGCTGTCGCTTGGCCGCCGCCCCCTTGGCGAAGACCACCACCCCGGAGGAGTCCCGGTCCAGGCGGTGCACCACCGCGGCGCGGCCTTTGGGATTCCTGCGGCGGATGTGTTCGGTTACCCAGTCGTACAGGCTGCGGGAGCGGCCGGACGCCCCCTCGGGGGCGATGGTCGGAAGGCCCGCCGGCTTGTCGACGATGACCAGGTCCTCGTCCTCGTAGAGTATCTCCGGCCGGCCGGGACGCGGCGCGCCGCCGGCGGGCCTCGCCGGGGCGCCCGGTCGCCGGGAAATCCCGCCGGTCCGGGGGGGCGTCAAATCGCCGCCTTCACGTAGGGGAGTTTTCCGATCTCGGAGTAGACCTCGTAGAACTGGACCCGGTTCCGTACGGTGATGCGGCTGCCGAAACGGCCGTATTTGGCCCCGGGCTTCGCGACGCCCTGGAGCAGGGAGCACTCGATTCCCAGGCGGGCGTAGATCGCCTCGAGGTCCTCCTGGATCGCCGCGCCGTCCGCGAGCATGTAGATGACCCGGAGGTCGAAGGTGACGGGAAAGCTCATCTGGGCGCCTCCGAAGGGTGCGCCGCAGGACTCGGGGATGATCCGGCCGTCGGTCGAAGGTTCCATGGAAGGACGATGCCACGGAGACCGGCGGCGTGTCCAGACCGGGGCGGGGACGGCCTCTTCGTCAGGATCCTTCCGCGACGCCTTTGGCCAGGGGGAAGCGGAGGGAGAAGCCCGCGCCCTGGCCGGAATCTCCGCTTTCCACGGTGAACGCGCCTCCCAGCTGCTCCGCGAGCATCTGTACCAGGGTCAGGCCGAAACCGTGGCCCGCGCCGGTACGCGCCGACGGATCCGCGCCGTCGGGCAGGCGGAAATCCGCGGGCAGGCCGACGCCGTCGTCCTTCACTATCAGGGCGGCGGAGGGACCGTCCCGATCCAGGGAAATCGAGAGGGTGCCCCTCCCCCGGTCCTTGAAGGCGTACTTGAGGGCGTTGGTCACCAGCTCGTTCAGGATGATCCCCACGGATGCGGCGTTCTTGGGGCTCATCGCAAAGTCGTCTATCCGGATATCCAGGGCAGGCTTGGCGCTTTCGGGGAAGGACTCCAGGATGGAACCGACGAGTCCCTCGAGGTAGTCCTTCATGCCGACCTCCCGGTACTCCCCGGTCAGCAGGAGCCGGTCGTAGAGTTCTCCCATGCTCTGCACCCGGGCCAGGGCGTCCTCCAATGCGGCCCGGGTTTCGGCGCTTTCGGCTTCGCCGGCCTGCAGCGAGAGAAGTCCCTTGATGCTGGAGATGTTGTTCTTGACCCGGTGGTGGACCTCCCGGAGGAGGGTTTCCTTCTCGGCGAGCTGGCGGGCCAGGGCCTCCTCCGCACGCTTGCGTTCGGTGATGTCTTCCTTCACGGCGATGAAACTCGTCGGTATTCCTTCCGAGGTCAGTATGGGCGAAATGGACGCGGCTTCCCAGAACAGCTCACCGGTTTTTTTCTTGTTGTGGAACTCGCCCCGCCATGTCCTGCCCGACGATATGGTTTGCCATAGCTCCTTGTAGTACTCCGGCCCCTGTTCTCCGGATTTCAGGACCCTCGGGTTCTGTCCCTTGGCTTCTTCGAGGGTATACCCTGTTATCTCGGTGAACTTCGGGTTGGCATATTCGATGGCTCCGTCCAGATCGGTGATGACCACGCTTGCCGGGCTCTGCTCGACAGCCCGCGAGAGCTTGCGAAGCTGGGTTTCGGTCTCCTTGGCCGCGGTCACATCCCTTGCGGAGCCGACGACGCCGATGAGTTTCCCTTCCTCATCGAAGAACGGGGCCTTGTGCACTTCGAGCACCAGGTTTTTTCCCTTCACGTTGCCGAACTCCTCGAACTGCATGGGCCTCATTTCCTCAAGGGTTATCGCATCCGAGTCCCTGCAGACCTCGCCGAAGGTATGCCACTCGGGGTTTTCCGGGTGCGATTCGCGTTCCCGCACTGCAAAGAACATATCGGTTTTTCCAAGCGGCTCTTCCGTGTCCGAAGCATTCAGCAGGTTCACGCAAATAGCCTTGTTGACGAACAGATATTCCTTGTCCAGGTTTTTGGCCCACAGCATGTCGGGCATGGTATCGGCCAGCAGGCGAAGGAGGGTCGAAAGTCCTCGGTATTTTATTTCGCTTTTCTTGAGGGCTTCCTCCGCCTTGGTGCGCTCGATATTGATGAAAATCTGGGCCGTAATGGCCGCAGCTGTCGAAAGAAAAGACTCCTCATCGGGCTGCCATCTGCGTTTGGGTCCGATATGCTCGGAACAGACGACCCCTACCAGGCGCCCTTCCCGGAAAACACCGGCATCAAGCATCGAGGTGATGCGCAACGGCCTCAGGTATGATTCCGTCAGCTCGCTGGTTCGCGGGTCGTTCTGGGCATCCTCGGCATAGATCCGGTTTTCTGAAATTATCGCGCTGAAGTAGCGTGGGAGGTCCGCCGCTTTCAGCAAAGGTCCCTTGCTGTGGTTCCCGGTGTCCGACTGGTAGAGCGTGAGGCATTGCAGTCGGGTGCCGTCCTCCGAAAGGACCCATACGCTGGTACGTGCCACGGAAAGGGCTTGTGCGATGACTTCGACCACGCGTTGCAGGGCACGGGTCGTGTTTTCCCCCGCGAATACCTGATCCAGCGCAAGCTTCGCCAGGGCGGACCTCTGGGACGCGGCCCTCCGTTCGCTTGTCCGTATTCTCTCGTCTTCCCGCACTCTCTCGGAAATATCCCTGCCCGTCATCGAGGCGCCGATGATCCTCTCGCCGTGGACGATGGGGTTCATGGCGACCTCGACATGCGTCTCGAACCCGTGCAGCGATACCGAATCGACGACGACAAGGCGTTCGCCGTTCAATACGCGGGTGTAGCGTTCCTTCCAGACAGGCAGGATGGCCTCGGGCAGACCTTCCAGGACGCTCGATCCCTTCTCGAGTTCGACGCCGAAGGCGGCCTTGTAGGCTACCACGAAAACGTGGTTGATATACGTGATCTCGTGGTTGACGTTGATCGACCAAATATTGTCGTTCGAGTTCTCGACGATGGCGGCGAGTGTGGCCCGCGCATTTAGAAACCTGTCTTCTGTCTGTTTCCGGGCGGTGATATCGCGTCCGAAAAAGGAAGCACCGATTACTTTTCCCTGCTCGATGATCGGGTTTACCGCGACTTCGATGTGTATTTTGTTGCCGAAGGCCTCGATTTCATCGAGGAAGACAAAGCGTTCACCCCGCAGGGCCCGGTCGTATCGTTCCTTCCACGCCGGCTGAAGGGCGGGCGGAAGGGATCGGTATATATTGACCCCCTGTTTCAGAGTCACCCCGAAAACCGCGTAAAAGGCCTGGGTAAAAACCTTGTTGATATGAACGATCTCGTAGTCCCTGTTTATGGACCAGATGTTATCGAGGGTGTTCTCGATGATGGCCGTCATGTTGGCCTGGGTGTTGAGCAGATTTTCTTCCGCACGCTTTCGGTCGCTGATGTCGATGAAGGTCTCGATGAGCCGGGTTTTCCCCCACAGTTCGATGGCCTTGACGGATTTTATCACCGGCAGGTGGGTCCCGTCGGACCGGACCATTATCCTCTCGGTGTTGTCCAGGGGTTTCCCTTCGTCGACGATGGGGCACCTGCCCTCCTCGGCGGGACAGAGGAACTTGTGGCAGACCCGGCCGACGATGTCCTCGATCGCCGCGCCGAACATCCGCGCCGCGGTGGAATTCGCAAACTCGATGACATGGTTGTCGGGATTGACGACGATGATGCCGGCTTCGATGGTTTTCAGCATCATGCGCTGGGTGGCCTCGCTCTCCCGCAGAGCTTCCTCCGCCCGGCCGCGCTCCATCCGGGCGTCGAAAAGCTTAAGCGCCATCTTGATCGAGGCGTCCAGCACCGTGATGCCCGAATTCTTCACCACGTAGCCGTAGGAGGTGATCTTCTCGGTTTTCTCGACCACCTCGGGTTCGGTGTGGCTGGAAAGGAATACCACCGGGATCTCCGTATGAGCGAGGATCCGTCTCGCCGCCTCGGTGCCGTCGATGCCGTCGCCCAGGTTGATATCCATGAGAACCAGGTCGACGGGGGCAGCCCCCTCGACCACGACCCGGACGGCTTCCTCGCCCGTGAGGACGTGGTGAACGGAGTATCCTCCC
>JBFZER010000387.1:0-4460 GCA_041306765.1 Spirochaetota bacterium
GACGGCCCGCACGACCGCCGGTTCCGCCCGGTCCGGCTCCACGGCCCGGATCGCCCGGCCCAGCCGGGACGCGCCTTCCCGGATCGCCTCGAGGGAGGGGAAGGAATAGTTGAGGCGCATCGAGGACTTCCCTCCCCCGTCGCAGTGGAAGGCCCGGCCGATCACGAAGGCCACCCCCTCGCCCAGGGCCGCTTTCAGCACCTCCCTGGAGTCATACCTCTCCGGCAGGGTCGCCCAGCAGAAGACTCCGCCCTCGGGCCGCGTCCACGCCGAGCCGGCGGGCAGCTCCCGGCCCAGGGCTTCGACCATGGCGTCCCGCTTGGGGGCGTAGAGGGCCCGGGCCCGGGCCAGGGTTCCCTCCATGAGTCCCGACTCGAAGTACGCCGCCGTGACCAGCTGGAGGAAGGAGGAGGAGCAGAGGTCCACGGACTGCTTGAGGCCGATGATCTTCGAAAGGACCTCCTCCTCCGCGGCGATCCAGCCCAGGCGGAAGCCCGGGAAGAGCATCTTGGAAAGGGTCTTGAGGAGGATGACCCCCCGCCCCCCCGAGAGGGTCCACAGGCTCGGCAGGCTCTCGGCGCCGTAGGAGAGTTCCCGGTACGGCGAATCCTCGACGATCGGAATCCCCCGCTCCCCCGCCATGGAGAGCAGACGCTCCCGGCCCGCCCGGGACAGGGTGACCCCGCTGGGGTTCTGGAAGTCCGGTATGACGTAGAGGAAGCGGGGCCGCTTGCCCTCCCGGTCCAGGCCCCGGAGGACTTCCTCCAGGGCGTCCAGGTCCATGCCCGAAGGTCCCACCGGGACGCCCCGCAGGTCCGCCCCCGCCCGGCCGAAAGCCTGGAGGGCTCCCACGTAGGAGGGGATCTCCACCACCGCCGGGGCGCCGGGCTCCAGAAAGAGGAGGGTCAGGAGGTCCAACGCCTGCTGGGATGAGGAGACGACGCAGAGCGAGCCCGGCTCGGCCCGGTCGCCGCAGGCCCCCATGTAGCGGCTGAAGGATTCCAGCGCCTCCGGCTCCCCCGGGGTCGGCCCGTACTGGAGGGCCAGGTAGCCCTTTCGGCCCAGGACCTCGGCGCAGATCCGCTCGAGGTCTTTCACGGGGAAGAGCGAGGGATCCGGCAGGCCTCCCCCGAAGGAGATCGTGTCCGTCCTCCGGGACCAGGCCAGGAGTTCCCGGATTTCGGACCGCACGATGCGCGACGCCTCCGCGGAAAACTCGTATCGGATCATGGTTCCTCCCCGCCGCGAAAAGCCGGCGCCGGCAGGTTCCCGTCCGCCTCGGACGGCCCGCCCGGCCCGACTACTCCGGCAGGGTCAGGATGCCCCGAAATCGGCATGGTGTACATAGCCAATTTTACAATTTCGAGCCATGCCGATTGGACAGAGGGATTACGGCGTCGCATCGGGCCGGGTACGGGAGGCGCGCCGGGCTTCGGAACGAGACGGAACGCGGGCCGGCTCAGGAATCGCCGGGAACTGCAAATAATTCATTTATGGGGAGTAGTATACGAAATTCGCATAATACCACGAAGGAACGAATTAAGCGAAGCTCGCATAATTCCATTACTTCGCATGTTAGGCGAAGTCGGGGAAAACCGCTGGGCCTACATTTCCGCAAATACGCCTTCACCCACTCACAGGAACGCCTCGGCTGAAAAACCTTCCCCATCCCCGGGTCTCGCTAAAACACCTTTATATTCATTTCTTCCGCTATCGTTTTCATCTTCCTGTCCCGGGTCAACAAAACAGCATGGTTTCGCCGGGCAAGCACAAGATAGAACATGTCATAGACGGAATGGTTCGCGTTCACGGATTCAACCAGGACCTCCGGACACAGGCTCCGGGTTTCCACCCAATCGTCTACGATATCCAGGCAGAAGGCCACGCCCTTCCGGCATTCTTCTCCGGATAATTCCTCATGGACAGCGTACTTCCAGAAGGCGCTGGTGATTTCTGACGCGAAGGTGTCCGGGGCCAGGATACGATCGGCTCCCAGCAGTCCAATCCGGAGTCGCCGGCCGTCCTCCCGGTTGAGCGCTATTTCCAGCGCGGCGCAGGCGTCCAGGACTGCGATCAACGGTCGCGATCCTCCCGGACCAGGTCAACCGGATCGGACACCCTTCTTCCCTCAACTCCGAGCGGGTCATCCTTTTCAAGAAGCATACGCTTCCGCTCCCTGTCTCCGATCCGGATACGGATACCCTCTTCCAACAGGGCGATGGTTTCCTGGGTCAAGCTTCTATGCTCCTTTTGCGCAAGATACCTCAATTGGGTGTATACGTCCTCCGGCAGATCCCGCACTTGCAAGGTCCTCATCTTTTTTTCCCCTGCATGCAATATATAATTATTATGCATGCAAGGCAAGCCTCACCGAGAGACGGCCGGTTTCTTCCCCCTCAACCGGCCCCTCCTTTCTGCCGATGCTTCTATCGTAGGAGGCCCTCCGGATGATACGAGGATGGTACACCGGCGCCAGCGGCATGGCGGCCCAGCAGGTTCGGCTGGACGCGATTTCCAACAACTTGGCCAACGTGGACACCGACGGCTACAAGAGGGAGACCGCGGTGCACAAGGCCTTCGCCCAGCTCCTCCTGCGCCGGATGAACGACGACGGCCAGTACCTCCACCCCCTGGGCTCGGGCGACATGTCCCCGGTGATCGGCAAGGTCGGCACGGGCGTGGAGACCAACGAGCTCTTCGTCGAGTTCCAGCAGGGGGCCCTCAAGCAGACGGAGAACGACTTCGACCTGGCCCTGGACGGCAGGGGCTTCCTCTGCGTCCAGACCCCGGACGGCGAGCGATACACCCGGAACGGCGGCTTCATCCTGGGCAAAGAGGGATACCTCGAGACCAAGGACGGCTACCCCGTACTGGGGGAGAACGGCCCCATCCGGATCAAGGCCAACAACTTCCAGGTGGACGCCCAGGGCAAGATCTGGGTCAACCGCTCCTGGGCGGACGACGATCCGACGCGCCTGGTGGGCCGGGAGCAGAACGAGTGGGAGGACACCTTCCACATGGACACCTTCCGGCTCGTGGACTTCAAGAAGGACCGGTACCTTGCCAAGCAGGGTTCCAGCCTCTACGCCTCCACCGAGGAGAGCGGCGAGGCCCGCCTGTCCGCCGCCGGACGGGGCCCCAAGATGATCCAGGGTTTCGTGGAGGCATCCAACGTGAACCCCGTGACGGAGATGGTGCGGATGATCGAGGTCAACCGCGCCTATGAGGCCAACCAGAAGACCATCCAGTCCCACGACGGGATGCTCGCAAAGCTGATCAACGAAGTGGTGAGGGTGTAATACATGGTACGAAGTTTGTGGACCGCGGCAAGCGGCATGATCGGGCAGCAGGCCAACATCGACACGATCTCCAACAACCTGGCCAACGTGAATACCTCGGGGTTCAAGAAGGTCCGGGCGGACTTCGAGGACCTGATCTACCAGACCGTCCGGGTGGCCGGAACGCCGGCCACCGAGGACACCGTGGTGCCCGTGCCCGTGCAGATGGGCCACGGCGTCAAGCTGGCCGCCACCCAGAGGCAGTTCACCCAGGGGGCCCTGCAGAACACCGAGAACCTCTCGGACATCGCCATCCAGGGGGACGGCTTTTTCCGGATCCTCCTGTATGACGGCACCTACGGCTACACCCGGGACGGGGCCTTCAAGATCGACTCCAACGGCCAGATCGTCACCTCCAACGGCTACCGACTCCTTCCCGAGGTGACCCTGCCGGAGAACTTCATCCCCGAGACCCTGACCATCTCCCAGGACGGCCGGGTGAACGTGAAGGTCCCGGGCAACGACGATCCCGTCCTGGTGGGCCAGCTCGAATTATACCGCTTTCCCAACCCCGTGGGCCTGACCGCCATCGGGGAGAACCTCTTCAAGATGTCCAACGCCTCCGGGGACCCCATCGCCGGGCGCCCGGGCTACGACGGGATGGGCAAGACCATCCACAAGTTCCTGGAGATGTCCAACGTCTCGGTGGTGCGGGAGATGGTCAACATGATCGTGGCCCAGAGGGCCTACGAGTTCAACTCCAAGGCCATCCAGACCAGCGACAACATGCTGGGCACCGCGACGGCGTTGAAGCGGTAAGCCATGACCATCGACAGCGCCCTGCTTCAATATAACTCCCGCCCCTTGAAGACGCCCGCGGCCCTCCAGGGTTCGGGCGCCCGGATCGCCCCCAACCGTCACATCGACCGGGGCAGCGAGCTCTACAAGCAGTGCCAGGAGTTCGAATCCCTCTTCGTGAACATGATGCTCAAGGAGATGCGCAAGACCGTGGACAAGGCCGGGCTCCTGGACGGGGGTCAGGCGGAGGACATCTTCCAGGACATGCTCTACGACGAGTACGCCAAGGACATGACCCGCGCGGCCGGCTTCGGGCTGTCGGACCAGGTGTATCTGCAGCTGACGGGAGTCAGGTAACAGGACTCAGGCGACAGGTGAAGAATG
>JBFZER010000388.1:0-4751 GCA_041306765.1 Spirochaetota bacterium
TGGAGCTGTTTTGTGCTGGCGATGTTGAACTCGTGGCCCACGAGGCGGTAGATCTCCGCCTCGATGTCCCGCAGGGAGATATCCAGCTCCCGGCCGTAGCGCCTCAGCTCCTCGGGGTCGACCCGGATGCCCGCGCGCTCCATCCCTCCCAGCACCGGCAGGAGGGGCATCTCCACGTCCCGGAACAGGTCCGAAAGGCCCGCCCGGGCCAGTTCGGGTTCGAAGCGGCGCGCCAGGCGCAGGGTCAGGTCCGCGTCCTCGGCCGCGTACCTCGCGGCCTGGGCCAGGGGCACCTTGTCGAAGGTGGAGCCCTTGGGCACCACCTCGTCGAAGCGTATTCCCCGGTAGCCCAGGTACGCCTCCGCCAGGGCCTCCAGGTTGAAGGCCGATCGCTCCGCGTCCAGGAGCCAGGCGGCGATCATGGTATCCCAGGGGCGGCAGCGTGCGGCGATTCCCCAGTTCTCCAGGACGTGCCGGTCGAATTTGAGGTTCTGCCCCGCCATGACCAGGTCCTCCCGGGCAAGCAGGGAGCCCAGCTTTTTCCGCAGGACCGTCTCGGGGACGGCGGTGCCTTCCGGACAGCGGATGGGGACGTAGCAGGCCTTCCGGGGTTCCACGGCAAGGGAAAATCCCACGGGCTGGGCGGTCAGGTCGTCCAGGGCGTCGGTCTCGCAATCGAAGGCGAAAAATCCCGCCCGGGCCGCGGCCTCCAGCCACCGGTCCAGGGCGGCCTCGTCGGTCACGGTCTCGTAGTCCCCGGGGCCGGAGAGCTCCGGGGGCACCGCCGGGTCTACGGCGGGCGGGAAGGGGGAGGCCCCGGGCGCGGAAGGGGCGGCGAGCGGAGCGGAGCCGCCGACCGCGCCGGCCTTGTCCGAAGCGGCGGACGCGGCCGCGTCGAAGAGGTCCGCCGCCGCACCCGCGGTTCCCGCGGACTTGAGCGCCAGGGACCGCATGCCTTCCCGGAGGAAGATGGGGCTGGCGGCCGCCCGGTTCAGGGGGCCGACTTCCAGAGCCGCCGGCTCCGAGACCGGGACGTCCGAGGCCAGGGTGATGAGGGTCCGGGAGAGGTAGGCGCTCTCCCGGCCCGAGGCCAGCTTGTTCCGCACCCCTTCGGGCTTGACGGACTCTATCCGCGCGTACAGACCGTCCAGGGTGCCGTATTCCGCAAGAAGCTTCTGGGCCGTCTTGTCGCCGATGCCCGGCACCCCGGGCACGTTGTCCGAGGAATCCCCGGTCAGGGACAGGTAGTCCAGGATGCGCGGAGGGGGCACTCCCCACTCCGCCTCGACTTCCTCGGGACCCAGGCTGCGGCAGGCCGTGTCCTTCTCGGGCCGCAGGGCCCGCACGGATCCGCCGACCAGCTGGAGCAGGTCCTTGTCCCCGGACACGATCCAGCACTCCCGGTCCTCGGCCCTGCAGCGCTCCGCCAGGGCCGCGATGAGGTCGTCCGCCTCGTACCGGTCCGCACGGAGCACGGGCAGGCCCAGGGCGCCCAGGATCTCCTCCACCACGGGCACCTGGGAATGCAGGTCCTCGGGGGTCTTCTGCCGGTTGGCCTTGTAGGCCGGGTACATCTCGTGGCGGAAGGTGGGCACCCGGCTGTCGAAGACCGCCGCGAAGGCGCCGGGGTTCCGTTCCTCGAAGAGGGCGAAGAGGAAGCGGAAGAACCCGTAGACCGCGGATACGTTGGCCCCCGAAGCGTTCTTGAGGGGACGGTTGATGAAGGCGTAGTAGGATCGGTAGATGATCCCGTAGCTGTCCAGGAGATAGAGGGCGGGCTTTCGGCTTTCCATGCGGAGAGTGTAGCCCGAGGGCGCATGACTGGCAATGATGGTGGACGGTGGACGGTGGACGGTGTCGCCGATAAAAGTTCTTAATACAAGCTGCTTTCCGGCCACCGGCCACTGTTCACCGTTCACGAATCAAGGCGACCAACTCCCGCACATCGCAGGGCTTCTGAAGGATTCCGGCAAGCCCCAGCTCGGAGTCCAGGGATAAAAGTTCCTCCCGGTCCGCGTATCCCGTCAGGAGCACCAGCCGGGCATCGGGGAACCGGGTCCGGGCGGCACGGAGAACCTCGTCCCCCTTCATGCCGGGCATCCGCCAGTCGCTCACCACCGCCGCGGCCTGGCCGCCGGATGCGTGGATGTTCTCCAGGGCCGCAAGGGCGGATCCCCCGGACAGGGCGGTCTCGCACCGGTATTCCGGTCCCAGGGCCGATTCCAGCCTGTGTCTCAAGGCCAGGAGGAGGATGGCCTCGTCGTCCACGCAGAGCACCAGGCGTTCAGGCATCGTGATTCCGCCCAGCGGATTCCGTCGGCCGGACGATCCCCGCGGCGGGAAGGTTCACGGTGAACACCGTGCGACCCGGCCTGGAATCGAAGGTCAGGCTGCCCCTGTGGGTACGGACGATCTCGGAAGCCGTTGCCAGTCCGAGGCCTGAGCCTTCTCCCGCGGGTTTTGTCGTGAAGAAGGGTTCGAACACCCTGTCCGCCACATCCTCGGGAATGCCCGGGCCGGTATCCTCGACGCTTACGGAGGTCCCCCCGGGGCCGGCTCTCCCCCGGATCGTCAGGGTTCCCTCCTCGCCCATCGCGTCCAGGGCGTTGTCTATCAAGGCCATCCATACCTGCTGGAGTTTTTCCGCGTAGCACCGGTAGGAAGAGAGGCCAGCGTACTCGCGGACCACCCGGATCCCGGATCTCAGGCGATTCGCCGAGAGGGCCAGAACGGCGTCGACCTGTTTCGCGATGTCCGCCTCCGAAGGGGCCCCCCGATGATCCCGGTGGGTGTAGATCCGCAGGGCCTGGACCACGGTATCGATCCGTCCCAGGGAATCCTTCAGGGCCTCCCGGTAGGTGTCCCGGGCGCGGACATCCCGGGCTGCCCGGATGACAGCTTCCGGGGCGTCCCGAACCAACGCGAGAGTCCGGGAATCGGGATCCAGGATGCCCAGGTCCGCCAATCGCCGCGCGACATCCCCGTTCGGCGGCAGGCCGGCCGATACAAGCCGGGGAGCCAGGTTCTCCCGCAGGGAACCGGAGTCCGCCCGGGCCGATGGGCGCGCAAAGCGGGCCGCTCCGAGGATGGATTCCATCAGGACGGATTCCGGCTCCGACAGGAGGGGCGATGACGGCTCCTCCGCCACGCCGTCCGCCGCGAACCGCAGAGTCTGCAGGGGCGAATTGAGTTCGTGGGCCAGTCCCGCCGCCAGGTTGCCCAGGGCGGCCAGTTTCTCGCTCCGGGATACCTGGGCGGAGCGTTCCTCCACCTTGCGCTCCAGGTCCGTGTTCATCCTGCGCAGGCGGGCCGTCAACGTCCGGATGACGAAGGCGGAGACGACGGACGCGGCCAGGAAGGTGGCCGAGGCCGCCATCAGCCAGGCCGGAATTACAGCCGTCTCGGTCCGCTCGTGTCCAAGCCACTTCCGCTGGAGCTCGAAGTAATAGGAATCGGGGTCGGCGACCAACCGTGCGAATCTCGTGTTGACGGCTTCGAACTCGGGCCTCCGGGTGCTGCGACGGGAAAGCACGGGGTAGGCCTTGAAGGGAGCGAAGACTACGGTGGTGGGCTGGACCCGCCGCTCCACGGAAACGAACCAGTTGCTCTGGACCCCGCCGAACGCCTCGCCCCCGGCCACGGCCAGGACGAGCTGGTCGAAGTCCGGGTATTCCACGATCTCGCAGGGGATTGCCAGGGAGTCGATATAGGCGCGGAAGCTCGCACCGTTCCTATCGTCCGTCACGACACCGATCTTTTTGTGCTGGAGGTCCAGGACCGATTGCAGCACCGTGCCGTGGGCTACGAAGAGCTGGCTCCAACCCGCGGATATCCCCTGATCCGGGAATACGAACAGCGTTTCCCTCTCCGGATTTTTCAGGAGGGTCGTGAAGAAGTCTATCTCCCCGGAGATGAGGCGGGGGTAGAGATCCTGAAAGGAGGCTATGCGGAATTCATATTCGATGCCGAGTTCGTCCATGATCCGGGAATACAATTCCACGAAAAAGCCGGTGGGCTTGCCGGATGCGTCCACGTAGGTGGTCGGCGGGGCGTTGGGAACGAGCCCCCAGATCACGGGGCCGGTCTGGGATCCCGCATAGGGTGGAGAGAAGAAGGCCAGGAGCGCCGCGGCGCAGAGCATCCTGAACGGAGCCGGTCTCATCCGAAATCATCCCCCGTGGTGCTCTCACTATAGGCCGGTTTCTGTCGGCCCGCAAGTTCGCGGCCGCGAAGTCCCCGCCCTACCGCCCCGGCACCTCGATGGTCTCCGGGTCCCCGGGGTGGCGGTGAAGGAACCAGTCCCCCTCGTCCATGGCGGCATCCGTGATCTTGTCGATGGGCACCTTCAGGTAGCGCCCGACCGCGGAGACCGCCACCTCCCCGTTCGCGAGGACGATCTCCCCGGAGCCCTCGAAGAACCGGGAGCCGTCCTTGGTGACCCGGCCCACGATCCACAGGTCCTGGTCCAGGGGAATGGGCTTGCGGTACTTGGTGGTGAGCTCGACGGTGACGCCCCAGACCTGGTCGTCCCTGCCGACGGCAACGGCCCGGCCGATGGTTTCGTCCAGGATGGCCGCCGCTATGCCGCCGTGCATCCGTCCGGGGTAGCTCTGGTGGAGCTCGGTCGGCTGGATCTTGGCCACGAGTTCCCCGGCCTCGGTCTCGTAGAAGGCGGCTTTCAGGCTGTGGTCGTTGGAAAGCCCGCAGACGAAGCACATGCGGGAGTTGTTCTGTTTCTTGGTGACAGGGTG
>JBFZER010000389.1:0-8326 GCA_041306765.1 Spirochaetota bacterium
GCGATCACCACGCTGGTCCGACCCTTGAGGAGTTCCGCCAGGCCCTTCTGCACCAGCTTTTCGGTCTCCGTGTCCACCGAGCTGGTGGCCTCGTCCAGGATGACGATGGCCGGGTCGTGGGCCACGACCCGGGCGAAGGAGATGAGCTGGCGCTGGCCCGTGGAGATGTTCGCGGCGCCCTCGGACAGGTCGGACTGATACCCCCCCTCCAGCCTCGAGACGAAGCCGTGGGCGTGGACGACCCGGGCGGCTTTCTCCACCTCCTCGTCCGTGAAGGGGCTGCCCAGGCGGATGTTCTCCGCCACGGTGCCGGAGAAGAGGAAGACGTCCTGGGGCACGGGCTGGACGGTCCTGCGGAGCTCGGGCAGGGGGATGTCCCGGATGGACACTCCGTCCACCAGGATCCGGCCTTTCTGGGCGTCCCACATCCGGGCCAGGAGGTTGGCGATGGTCGTCTTGCCGGCCCCGGTGTAGCCGACGATGGCCACCATCTCCCCGGGCTCCACGGCAAAGGAGAGGTCCTTGAGGACCCATTCCTCGTTCTTGTAGGCGAACCAGACCCGGTCGAACTCGATGCGCCCCCGGACGGGCTTGGCCGGGGATGTCCGGCCCGAGTCCTCGATGAGCTCCCGGGCGTCCAGGAGCTTGAAGACCCGCTCCCCCCCGGCCATGGCGCTCTGGAGGATGGTGTACTTCTCGGAGATGTCCGTGACGGGGTTGTAGAACATCCGGACCAGGTTGATGAAGGCGATGAGGGTCCCCAGGGAGACGGCCCCCGTGGTGTGGAGTCCCGCCCCGTACCAGAGGAGCACCGCCAGGGAGCAGGAGGCCAGGAGCTCCACCACGGGCCGGAAGGTGGCGAAGACGTACATCTCCCCCAGATTGGCAGCCAGGAGCTCCCCGTCGTACCGGACGAATTCTTCGGAGCTGCGCTTCCGCCCGGCGAAGAGCTTGACCACCGAGACTCCGGAGAGGTGCTCGGAGAGGTAGGAGTTGACCTTGGAAAGCCACTGGCGCTGGCGGCGGAAGGCGTCCCGGGCCTTGATCCGGGAGATCGTGGTGGCCGCGAGCACGGGAGGCAGGGTGGCCAGGACCACGAAGCCCAGGCGGGGACTCAGCAGCACCAGGGCGGCCAGGACCCCGACCATGAGGCTGGCGTCCTTGGCGAAGGAGATCACCACGCTGGTGAAGAACTCGTTGAGGGTCTCCACGTCCCCGGTCATCCGGGTGACCAGACGCCCGACGGGATGCCGGGACAGGAAGGCCAGGGACTGTCCCGTGGTGTGCCGGAACAGCTCCATTCGAAGGTCCTTCATGACGTTCTGGCCGATCCGGGAGGAGGCCCAGATCTGGGCGTAGGTGGTCGCAAGGACCAGGACGAGGATGAGGAAGAAGGCAGCCAGGTACCCCGCGACAGCCCGGCCGTCGCGGCCCCGGAGGACCCGGGCGTCCCCCGGGGCAAGGATCCGGAGGGCATCGAACCTCACCGCCGCCCACCCGCCGTCCCGCTCCGCCCCGGAACCCAGGGCGGCCAGGGCGCGGTCGATCCCGGGATCCCCGGGGCTCACCCTTGCCAGGTACCGGGGCTCCCGGTCCAGGAGGCCCGCCTCCGCCAGGGCTCCCCGCTGGGCCGCGGAAAGCCGGGAAATCCTGTCCGCCTTGACCCATACCCGGCCCAGGGCCTCGGGTTCCTTCCCGGACAGCCCCAGGTGGGCGGCTTCCGGGCGTCCCAGGGCTTCCTTCGAAAGACCGTACCAGGAGGGCATGAGGGCGTCGTCCACGGTGCGTTTGATCAGGACCGGCAGGGCCAGTTCCCCGGCGGTGGCAAGGACGAGGGCGGCCACCGCGGAGACCGCCAGGCGGCGGTAGGGGCGCACGTAGCCCAGGATGCGGCGCATGATGCCGGGGTCGTACTCCTTGGTGATGACGTCGGAGTCGAAAAAATCAGCCATGGATGGATCCTTCCGGGCCGCCGCCGGGCGGGACGTCCGGAGCGGCCCTCGCCGCCGGGTCCCGGACCAGGGCCTGGAGGCGGGCGATCTCGGAGTAGAATCCCGTCCGGGCCAGAAGCTCCTCGTGGGTGCCGTACTGGGCCAGGCGGCCCGAGTCCAGTACCGCGATGCGGTCCGCGTGGCGGAGGGTGGATACCCGGTTCGAGATGATGATGTTCGTCCGACCCGCCCTCCACGCCAGGAGGGCCGCGAGGATCCGCTCCTCCGTCTCCGTGTCCACCGCGGACAGGGCGTCGTCGAAGACCAGGATCTCCGGTTCCGCGGCCAGGGCGCGGGCTATGGCCACCCTCTGCTTCTGCCCCCCCGAGAGGGTGAGCCCCTTCTCCCCCACCACCGTGTTCCACCCCGCGGGAAACTCCTTCACGTCCCGGTCCAGGGCGCTGATCGTCGTCACCCGGTCGAAAAGCTCCGGGGACAGGTCCGGGGCCGCGAAGAGGATGTTCGCCCGTAGGGTGTCGGAAAACAGGAAGGTGTCCTGGGGCACGAAGCCGAAGGTCCTGCGCAGGGTTTCCAGATCGTAGTCCCGGACGTCCCGTCCCGCCAGATACACGGTTCCCTCCGGGGGCTCCAGGGTCCGGGGCAGGAGCCGGAGGAGGGTGCTCTTTCCGCTTCCGATTCGCCCCAGGATCCCCAGGGTCGTCCCCCCGGCGACCGACAGGGACAGGTCCCGGAGGGCCGGTTCCCGGGCTTCCGGGTAGGAGAAGGTCACAGAGCGGTATTCCAGGGCCGGCGTCCCGTCCGCGGGTCCCCGGCAGGAGGGTACGGTCCGGATGGTGCCGGGATGGTCGGCCGCCTCGGGTTTCTCGTCCAGGATCTCGTTGACCCGTTTCAGGGAAGTGGCGCCACGCTGGATCATGTTCACCGTGAATCCCGCGCCGATCATCGGCCAGATCAGCATCTCCAGGTACGCCAGCAGGGCCGTGATGTCCCCGGGGCTCATGCGGTTCTCGATGACCGCCCCGCCCCCCGCCCAGAGCAGGATCAGGGTGGTCAGGCCCGAGAGAAAGGAGATGAAGGGGAAGAAGAACCCGAATATTTTCGCGAGTCCCATGGAGGCGTCCCGGTACTGGTCGTTCGCGGCGGAGAACCGGGAAGCGAAGACGTCCTCCTTCACGAAGGACTTCACGACCCGGATGCCCGTCATGGTCTCCTGGACCACGTCGGACAGCTTCGAGTAGAGCTCCTGGACCTCCTTGAACCGGGCCCCGACCATCTTCCCGAATACCAGGATGAGGGCCGTGATGGGTATCAGGGGCAGGATGGTATACATCGTGATGCGGGGATTCCGGGCGGTCATGATGACCAGGATGGCAGCGGACATGAAGATCCCGTCCACGAAGGTCACCAAGCCCATGCTGGAAGCCATCCGGATGGCATGGAGATCGTTCGTGGACCGGGCCATCAGGTCGCCGATCTTGTTCCGCTGGTAAAAACCCGGGGGAAGGACCATGAAGTGGTCGAACAGGCGGTCCCGGAGCTCCACCTCGATGCGCCGGGCGGCCCCGTGCAGGAAGTACCGCCACAGGAAGCGCCCCGCGGCCACCACCGCCGCCACCCCCACGATGGAGAGCGCGAGGCGGGGGATCTCCCCGGTCCGGCCCAGGGAGAGGTCGTCCACGGCCAGGCGGACGAACTGGGGTATCAGGAGCTGGGCGGCGTCCACGGTGACCAGGAAGATCAAGCCGAACAGGTAATTGAAGGTATACTTCTTCAAGTACGGAAGCAGGGTGCGGAATTCCCGAAGCATAGGGACAAGAGTATCCGTACCCGAGGGGATTGGCAAGATCGGACCCTCCGCCCCTCCGGAGCGCCTTCCCCGCGGTACCGTACCACCTCGTATTGCGGGGGTTCGTTGACAAGAACGGCCGTTCCCTTCAATATATTTGTATGTCCAAAGTATCGATCCCGGCGATCGCCCTGGCGGCGGCCCTCCTTTCTTCCTGCTCGATCATCTCCCTGGGCACCCGGGCTACGGATGCCTTCCTGTCCGAGGAAGACCCCGAACTCGTGGGCGAAAGCCTGCCGATCCTGCTCAAGGCCAGCGAGATACTGGCGGACTCGAAGCCCAGGGATCCGGACCGGGCCGTGACCGCCTCTTCCCTGGCCGTCATGTACGCCATGGGTTTCGTGAGCGCCGACGCGGCGGGGCTCCCTTCCGAGGAGGTCGATGCCCGGATGGAGGCCAACCTCCGGGCCAAGCGGCTCCTGCAGCGCGCCTTCCGCCGAGCCTCGGAGGCGATGGACCATCGCGAGAAGGGGATCATGGCCGCCCTGGCCTCCGGGGACAAGGCACCCCTGAAAAAGCTGAAGACCCGGGACGTGCCCCTTCTCTACTGGACCAGCGCCTCCGCCCTGGGAGCCTTCTCCCTCGACCCCTTCGACCCCGCCGCGTCCAAGCACCTCGCCACGGCGGTGGCCCTCCTGGAGCGGGGCCTGGAACTGGACCCGGACTGGGACAACGGAGCCCTGCAGGAGCTCGTCGTATCCCTGGCCCCCTCCCTGCCCCGGGAGCTTGGGGGCGGGGACGAGAGGGCGGAGGCCGCCTATCGGCGCGCCCTGGAGGCGTCCCGGGGCCTGCGGGCATCCCCGCACGTGTCCTACGCCTCCTCCGTATGCGTCGGCCGTCAGGACTACCCGGGCTTCAAGAAGGCCCTGGAGGCCGCCCTGGCGGTGGACGTCGACGCCGACCCCTCGGGACGGCTCGCGAACATCATAGCCCAGCGAAGCGCCCGGCGGCTCCTTGCCCGGGCTTCGGAACTCTTCCTCGTCCTTGAATAATCCGAACGGAGGTCCCACAACGTGAACCGCAGAATCCCGACCCTTCTACTCCTGCTTGCCCTCGCCGCCTCCGCCTTCGGCCAGGTCAACCTGAAGCTGGGCGTGGCCGCGCCCAAGAACAGTCCCTGGGGCGTGAGCCTTGACCGCCTGGCGTCGGAATGGCGGCGCATATCCGGGGGAAAGGTCACCCTGACGGTCTACGCGGGCACCCTGGGTGACGACAACGCCATCATCCAGAAGATGCGCTTCGGCCTGGACGCGGGGGTCTTCCCCAGCACGGGCTTGTCCCTGATCTACGAGGACATCCTTGCCTTGAGCATCCCGACCCTGGTCCGGGACGACGCCGAGCTGCGGGCGGTGCTCAAGGAACTGGACGCCCCCTTCCGCGCCGAGATCGGCCGCAAGGGCTACACCATCCTGACCTACTCCACCGCCGGCTGGGTCTGGCTCTTTTCCCGGCGGCCGGTTACCAAACCTTCGGACTTCCAGAACCTCAAGGTGGCCGTGCCCGTGGACGACCGGAAGATGAGCCGGATGCTCCAGGCCGCCGGCGCCGTACCCGTCCAGGTGGATCTCCAGAACCTGGTGGGCCAGATCGCCACGGGAGCCGTGGACGCCCTGCTCTTTTCTCCCTCCCTCGTCCAGGCTCAGTGGTCCTTCTTCAAGTCCTACCTGCCCTATATGAGCGACTTGAAGGTTTCCCCCTTCGTGGGCGCCGCCCTGGTCAACACCCGGAGCTGGGAACGGGTGCCTCCGGACCTGCGCAAGCCCCTCATGGAAGCCGCGGACAAGATGGCCGAGGACCTGGCCCGGGAGGCGGACCGACTGGATGCGGCGGCCGTCAAGGCCCTGACCTCCGACGGCCTGACCGTTGTGCCCCTGACGGCCGCGGACCGGGCTGCCTGGTACGAAGCCTTCGTTGCCAACCGGGATCGCTTCGTGCGGGACCTCTTCTCCAAGGATGTCCTGGACGCGATCGACCGTGCCGTCCGTTCCCGGGGCCGTCCGTGAGCGGGACCGGAGAAGGAAAGTCGGAAGGCGCCGCGGAGTCCTCTCCCGTCACGGCCCCCGCCTTCCGGAAGGCCGCGGGGTTCATTGCCCTGGCCTTCGCCGTCGCCGCCGTGGCCGTCCCGGTGCTGGATTTCTTCATCCTTCGCATCTTCCAATGGGGCATCCCGGGGGCCACCCCCTTCTCGATCCAGGCCGTCCTGGTCCTGGCCTTCGCGGGGGCGGTGCTCACCTCCCTGGAGGGCGACCACCTTGCCCTTACGAAGACTCCCCACCACGGGATCGATACCCGGCACAGGATCCAGTCCTCCGCGGTCTCCTTCCTGACCTGCGCCGTCGAGGCGGCCTTCGCGCTGGGCTGCCTGTCCTTCGCCCTCCTGGGCTTCGATCCCTCCGAGCGGGCGGGCTTCGTACCCTACTGGATCTTCGCCCTGGCCATGCCCGCGGGGTTCCTGGCCATGCTGGTCCTGGATGTCCGGAGGGTGCGGGGCTGGCCCCGGGCGGCAGCGGCCGCGGGGATCCTGGCGGGGACATTCGTGGCGGCCCCCAGCCTTGTGAACCTGGCATCCGTCTTCGGGATATTCTCTCCGGCCCTGGACTCCCTGGCCGCCGCCTCCCTCGGGGCGATGCGCTTCGCGGGATTCCCCCTGGCCCTGGCCTTGGGGGCCTCCGCCTTCCTGGGAACCCCCCTCTTCGTGGTCCTGGCGGGCATGGCCGCCATCCTGTTCACCGCCGACGGATCCCTCATCGAGCTGGCCGTCACGGAATCCTACGCCATGCTCCGGAGCCCCCAGATAGCCGCGGTGCCCCTGTTCACCCTGACGGGCTTCCTCCTGGCAGGCACCAAGGCCGGGGAGCGGCTGGTGACCTTGTTCCGGGCCCTCTTCGGCCGGGTCCGGGGAGGGGCGGCTGTGGCGGCCGTCACGGTCTGCGCGTTTTTCTCCGTGTTCACCGGTTCCTCCGGCGTGGCGATCCTCGCGTTGGGCCCCCTCCTGGCCCGGGTCCTGGTGGACGCGGAGGGCATGAGCGACGACACCTCCAAGGGCCTGCTGACCGCGAGCGGGGCCGTGGGCCTCTTGTTCCCGCCGAGCATGGCGGTGATCGTGTACGCGGTAACGGCCCAATACTCCTACGGCCCCGAGAATCCCCTGGACATCCTGGCCCTCTTCCGTTCCAGCGTGATCCCGGGCCTCCTGTTCGTGGCGGTCACGGCGGGGGCGGGCATCTACTTCGCGGGCCGGGAGAAAAAACGGGCGTCCGCCGGGTCGGCTGCTCCGGCCGCTCCCGCGGACCGCCCCTCTATCCGGAAATCGCTGTGGGCGGCCCTGCCGGAGACCTTCCTGCCCTTCGGGATCGCCCTGCTCTTCTTTTCCGGCACCGCCACCCTCATGGAGATCGGAGCCCTGTCGGTCCTGTACACCGCGGCCTACGGCTTCGTGCGGAAAGAGTTCGACCTCCGGACCTTCGCGGCCGCGGCGGCCAAGGCCTTCCCCGTGATCGGCGGGACCCTGATCCTCCTGGCTGCGGCCCGGGCCTTCTCGTACTTCCTGGTGGACTCCGGGATCCCGGACATGGCCGCCGCCTTCATCACCTCCCAGATCAGCTCCAAGCTCCTCTTCCTGCTCCTTCTGAACCTCCTTTTGCTGGCCGCGGGCTGCCTGATGGACGTCTTCTCCGCCATCCTGGTGCTGGCGCCCCTGGTGATCCCGGTAGGCCAGGCCTTCGGTGTCCACCCCATCCACCTGGGGATCATCTTCGTGTCGAACCTGATGGTGGGTTTCATCACCCCCCCGATCGGGATGAACCTATTCCTGGCCAGTTACGCCTTCGACCGCCCCCTCGGGAAGGTCTGGCGGGCCGTGTCCCCCTGGTTCCTGCTCCAGCTGGCGGTGGTCATCCTGATCACCTACGTCCCGGCCCTGAGCCTGGTCTTCGCGGGCTGACGCCGTGGCAAGCGTGATCGTCTACACCGACGGGGCCTGCTCGGGGAATCCCGGCCCCGGGGGCTGGGCCTGGGTGGCCCTGGAGAACGGGAGCCTAAGGGAAGGTTCCGGAGGCGAAGCCGCCACCACGAACAACCGGATGGAGCTGATCGCCGTCATCGAGGCCCTGAAGTCCCTGCCCCCGGGCCGGGACGTGGAGGTGCGGACGGACTCCCAGTACGTCAAGAACGGAATCACCGCATGGATCCATTCCTGGAAGAAGAACGGGTGGAGGACAGCCTCGAAATCCCCCGTGAAGAACCGGGAACTCTGGGAGGAGCTGGACCTGCTCTCGGCGGCCCGGAAGCCCCGCTTCGTCTGGGTGGAGGGCCACGCGGGGGAGGAATGGAACGAACGCTGCGACGAACTGGCCCGGGGGGAGATAGCTCGGATACGGGGCTGAAGAGGTTTGTCTAAGAAGGCAACCACAGAGGCACAGAGGACACAGAGGAAGAGGGAGAAGAGAGAGAAAAGAGAAAAAAGAAAAAAAGAGAGCGGATTCAGAACAGGATTATCATGATTTTACGGATTAACGGGATTTGAACT
>JBFZER010000390.1:0-3581 GCA_041306765.1 Spirochaetota bacterium
GCCCGAAATGGGCTTTTAGACTATAGGAAGGGGGCGGGGAGTGTCAACGCGGCTAGGGGAGGAGTCAGGTACCAGGAGCCAGAGGGAAAGGCCGCCCGGGTAGGCTTCAGTACCGGAAGTCGACCGCGAACAGCAGGTTGAAAACCGGCCGCTGACCGGGTTCCAGGCCCAGTTCCCTGCCGTACATGGTCAGGCTGAGGTCGAAAAACTCGAGGTCCATGCCGAAGCCCGCCGAGGGCAGGGCGTCCCGGATGCCCGCACGGAGGCTCAGGATCTCCAGCATGACGATCTCCGCCCCCAGGCTGAGCTCCAGGATCGGGTTGCGGTCCAGGATGCGGAAAAGCCCCCATATGTTGCGGTAGTCGGCCAGCAGGGTCAACTCGCTGCCGGAACGGGCCAGGAAGAGCCAGCGCGGGCTCCAGCGGAAGCCCAGGGACAGGTCGATGGGCATAAGGTCCGTGGTCGTGTCGATCTTGGAGGCCGTGGGATTGGCCTTGAAGCCGTCGTAGCTGGTGTAGGACGAGGCGATATAGGGCGTGAACGCGTCCCGGGCGCTCAGGGCCAGGGCAAAATCCCCGAAGGACCAGAGAGCCCCGGCATCCAATCCGATACCCGTGACGATGTTGAAGGGGATGGCCCCGAAGGGGTCGTTGAAGGCGGTATCCACGCTCGCGAGGGCACCCGTCCAGGCGAGCTCGTTCCTAAGGAAACCCTTTACGGAAATCCCGACGTCCAGGATATTCCCGTCCCCGAGGTCGAAGCGCCGGGCGAAACCCCCGGTGAGCAGCAGTTCCTCTCCGATCGTCAGGAAGGTGGAAGCGATCGACGGGGCGTTGACGATCACGTAAGTCCGGTTGAAGATTCCGACCCCCAGACCCTTGCCCACGTAGCCCAGGGCGATGGGGGTAGCCAGGTCCAGGGCCGTGTAGAGCCGGCCTGCGGGATCCAAAAGGCTGGCCAGGTTGGAAAGGATATCCGTGCCGCTCAGGGCCATGTTCGCGATGTCGAAGATGGGACCCGCGGCGTTCAGGGCTATCCGGGAGTACATCCACTGCCCCTCCGCGGAGGCGAGGCCCGCGGGATTCGCGAAGAGCGAGTCGAAGCCTGCCAGGTCCGCGGCGTGCAGTCCCCCGATCGCGGCGGTACGCGCCGAAACCGGCACGCCCGGGGAGGCGGTCTGGGAGAAAACGGAGACGGAGAGGAAGAGAAGGCAAAGCATCACTGCCGAAAACTTTTTCATGATACTCCTCGACTCCACGTTAGAGCCAGCCGTTGGCCAGGGACACAAGATCGTTCGTCGGATCCAACGCGGCGGCGAGATCCAACATGCTTTCCGCAAGCTGATAATTTGGCCCCGCAGTCAAAACAGCCGATCCGTCGATTAGAGTATCCAGGGTTACGGCATCCAGATTTGCCTGCTCCACCAACAGGGCCGCCGCGGCCAGTGCGAGATCCTCCGCAGTAATCCCCATGGCTGCCAACGCCGCGACATCCGCGGGGACGAGGGGGTCATAATTCGTCTCGAGGAAGGTGAAGATATCAAACCCGTCCGCAGAAACACCGACAGAAGCGAGAATTGCCGCCACGGTATCATAATCCGCGGGATCGATCGTACCGGTCTCGATAATGCTCGTCCCCACCGCGGCCAGTGCCTCACCGAACGCTTCCCCGATTCCGGAAGCCAGTACGGCGGTGTCCACGGCGGCCGCGGCCAGGGCGTCCGAAGGCGTGCCGGTCAGGAAATCCGCCATCTGGGGCAGCAGGGCCCGGGCGAGGTCCGTGTCGCAGTTGACAAGCGCCTGGTCCGCGATGTTCATCGCCTGGGCGGCGGTCAGGCCGGAGGGCACGGAGGCGTCCCGCTCGGCCCAGGCGGCAAAGGAGGAGGTGAAGAATTCCTGGCAGGAAGCCAGGGTCAGGACGGCCGCAGCCGCCGCGAAGATCCTCGTCCGCTTCATGTCTCTCCTCCCGCGCCTGTGGCGCCGGACCGCGGCCCCCGGTACCCCGCCCGGCCGGGCCTCCTACGAGTATCGGCCGAAGGAGGCCGATTCCTTACAGCCGGATGGCCGCCTGCAGGGCCACCCCGCTCCGCCCGTTCTGGCCGGGGCGCCAGCCCAGCTCCTCGGTGAACACCGCCGCGTCGATCTCCAGGAAGAAGAGGTCCAGCCCGAGTCCCGCGGACAGCCATCCCTTGTTGACCCCGGCCCGCAGGGCCAGGAAGCCCAGGGCCTCGACCTCGACACCCGCGTGCAAGAGGTTCCAGAAGGACGCCCGATCCCGGATCGCGGCCGCGGGGTCCTGGATCTCTAGGAAGACCCGGGGGTCCAGAATCCGGGTGAAGGCGCCCAGGTCCGGGTCCCACCGCGCCCCGAGGACCACGTTGGGGGTCAGGGTGAAGGAGCCCACCGGCGTTCCCGAGGAGGTCACGAAGCCCGAGTCCGCCAGGTCCTGCACGGTGTTGCGGTAGGCCTGGAAGGCCGGGGCGATGTCCCGCACGGCCAGTCCGAGGGTGAGGGAACCCAGGTTCAGGGCCGCCCCGAGGTCCGCGGCCAGCCCGAAACCGGAGACCATCTCCTTCGATAGGAAGACGGCGCCGGGATCCTCGTCCCCCATCAGGGCGCCCACCACCTCGGAGAGGGGGATGTCCCCCACGGCCCGGTAGAAGGGCCGGAGGTTTCCGCCCAGGGTCAGGCCCAGGCCGAAAAGCTTCACGGTCCGGGCCAGGCCGATGACCGCGTTGAACTGGAGGTCCACGTCCATGACCGCGCCGGCCAGGGTGTCCCCCGCGGCGTAGGCGTCGGCGGTGACGAAGGCTCCCAGGCCCAGGCCCTTGCCGACGTATCCGATGCCCAGATTCGCCCCTCCTCCCAGGCCGTTGTCGGTCAGGAGGGTTTCCAGGGCGTCCACGGTTGCGCCGTCGTCGGTCGCCGCGCTTCGGAGCAGGGCCAGGTTGTCCGAGGTCGGACGGACATACAACCAGGCGGTCGGGGCCAGGATGCTCAGCTCTCCCTTGGAGGAGGCGAAGCCCGCGGGATTGCCGTAGAGGCTCCCGAAGCCCTCGGACACTGCGGTGAAAGCTCCGCCCATGCCCAGGGCCCGGGCGTCCTTGGGGGAGAATCCGGAAAGGGGGATGTCCTGGGCGGCCAGGGATCCCAGGAGAAGGAAGGCGGCGAGCAGTGCGATTCCGATGCGTTTCATTCCGCCGCTCCTCTAGAGACCCAGGTCCGAAGGATCGATGCCCGCGGCAGACAGCAGGTTGCTCATCGCGGGTTCGCTGAAGATATCGTCGTCGAAGGTTGCGGTAAAACCACCCGCCGTCCCTTGGATCGACGCGTGAATAAATTCGGCAAGCGTGCCTCCGCTCGTCACCGTGACGCCCTGCAGGGCTGCGGCCAGGGCGGCGTTGAAGGCCAGGTCCCCGGCGTTCAGGGACTCGTCCAGGGGGGCCGTGCCCAGGCCCGCTCCGATCGCCTCGTATGCATCCCAGGCCCGGTCGAGGGCAGTCACCATAGCCTCGATCTCCGCGAGGGTGGGAAGGGACTGTCCGAAGAGGCCGGACAGGGCCGCTGAGGGATCGGTATCGA
>JBFZER010000391.1:0-4975 GCA_041306765.1 Spirochaetota bacterium
TCCTCGCCCAGGTGTCCTTCAGGCTGACCGACCGGTTGAACACGGGTCGGCCAGGCGCAGAATCCGGGTCCACGATGAAGTACCCGTTGCGCTCGAACTGGAACCGTTCCTCGACCGCGGCGGACGCGAGCGACGGCTCGAGCTTCGCGTCGGAGAGCACCTCGAGCGAGGCCGGGTTCAGCGTGTCCTTCCAGTCGACGCCCGCGGGCACGTCCATCGGTTTCTCGGCAGCGAAGAGGTGGTCGTACAGCCGGACCTCCGCGGTCGCGGCGTGCTCCGCTGACACCCAGTGGATCGTGGACTTCACTTTCCGGTTGTCCGGCGCGTTGCCGCCCCGGGTGGACGGGTCGTAGGTGCAGCGGATTTCGGTCACCACCCCGGTAGACGGGTCCTTCGTCACCCCGGTGCAGGTGATGATGTAGGCGTAGCGCAGCCGGACCTGGTTGCCGGGATACAACCGGTAGTACTTCGGGGGCGGCACCTCGCGGAAATCGTCCTGCTCGATGTACAGCGTTCCCGAGAAGGGAACCAGCCGCGTCCCCGCCGAAGGGTCCTCGGGGTTGTTGACCGCCTCCAGCTCCTCGACCTTCCCGGCGGGCCAGTTTTCGATGACCATCTTGAGGGGACGGAGCACCGCCATGACCCGGCGGGCCCGTTTGTTCAGGTCTTCCCGAAGGCAGTACTCCAGGAGCTGGACGTCCACGAAGGAGTCCGTCTTGGCCACGCCGATCCGGTTCATGAAGTCCCGGATGGACTCGGGGGTGAAGCCCCGACGGCGCAGGCCCGCCAGGGTGGGCATGCGGGGATCGTCCCAGCCGGACACGAACCCCTCCTGGACGAGCCGGAGGAGCCAGCGCTTGGACAGCACCGTATGGGTCAGGTTCAGCCGGGCGAACTCGATCTGCCGGCTGGGGAAGGCCTCGGCTTCCCGGATGAACCAGTCGTACAGGGGCCGGTGGATCTCGTACTCCAGGGAGCACAGGGAGTGGGTGACGCCCTCCAGGGCGTCGGAAAGGGGGTGCTGGAAATCGTACATCGGGTAGATGCACCAGGCCGTGCCGGTCCGGTAATGGGGCTCCCGGCGGATCCGGTACATCACCGGGTCCCGCATGAGGAGGTTCGGATGGGCCATGTCGATCTTGGCCCGCAGGGTCTTGAAGCCGTCCGGGAACTCCCCGGCCCGCATCCGGGCGAAGAGGTCCAGGTTCTCCTCCACGGTTCGGTCCCGGTAGGGGCTGTCCCTGCCCGGTGGGGTGTGGGTGATGTTGTTCTTGTCGGGTACGTTGGTGCCCCGGTATTCCTTGATCTCCTCCTCCGAAAGGTCGTCCACGTAGGCCTTGCCCTTCCGGATGATGTTCACCGCCTGCTGGTAGAGGTGCTCGTAGTAGTCCGAGGCGTAGTACTCCCGATCCTCCCAGTCGTAGCCCAGCCACTTCACGTCCCGCTTTATCGCCTCGACGTAGCTCATGTCCTCCTTCTCGGGGTTCGTGTCGTCGAAGCGGAGGTTGCACTTCCCGCCGAACTCCGCGGCGATGCCGAAATCGATGGAGAAGGCCTTGGCATGGCCGATGTGGAGCCAGCCGTTCGGCTCCGGGGGAAAGCGGGTCAGGACCCGGTCGTAGCGGCCGGTCCGTAGATCGTCGGCCACGAAATCCCGGATGAAGTTGGAGGGTGCGGGGGCGGATTCAGTATCGCTCATGGAGACTCCTTACCGCGCTTCAGGGGCGCGGCAGGTAGACTATGCCGCCCGGAGCCGGGGCTGGTCAAGGACGGCAAGATTTTTCAGGATAGTTCCAACATGATGGACAATATGAAGAAGGATAAACATGATTTGGATTGATGGAACAATTTCCCCATCTATGTCTATCTTGTGGATATTGTTGGATTTATCAAAAAACTTCTTCATACGTTCGCCCGGATGCGCTCCAACGCGTCCCGGTAGGCCTGGATCAGCACCCGGGCGTCCAGGCTGTAGGTCATCACGTCGAACCCGAACCGGAATCCTTCCCCCACCTTGTCCTCGTGGACGGTGAAATAGATTGTGAATTTTCCCGCGGCCCGGCAGGCGTCCCGGATGCGCACGAGGGCCCCCAGGAAATCCGGGTGCCCGAACTGCCCGGGAATGCCCATCGAGATGGACAGGTCGAAGGGGCCGATGAATATCCCGTCCACGCCTTCCATCCCGGCGATGGTCTCGATATGTTCCAGGCATCCGACGGTCTCGCACTGAGGAATGAGCAAGGTCTCTGCGTTGCAGTAGTCCATGTTCGTCCCGATGTCCTCGGTGGCGGGGTATCCGAAGCCCCAGCCGTCCTTCCGGGTCGGGCAGAAGCCCCGCTTGCCAATGGGAGCGAATTTTGCGTAGTCCACAAGGGCCCGGACCTGGTCCACCGTGTGGACATCGGGTACGATGATCCCCTGGGCCCCCACATCCAGGAGCTTGAGGACAGCGGGGCGGCTGATCTCCCGCACCCGGGCCAGGGGGGCGATGCCCACCAGCTCGGCGGCCCGGATGAAATCCGCGGTACGTTCCGCCTCGAAGGGGCCGTGCTCGTTGTCGATTATCAGGAAGTCCAGCCCCGTCCTGCCCAGGGCCTCGGCCACGGGCTCGCTGCCGAGCTCGAAGAAGGTTCCGATAGGACGTACTCCGGCTGCGAGTTTTTCCTTGAGGATGTTCTTCATGATATCGCCTTAATCGATGTATTCCTTGGCATCGCAATTGATCGGAAAAGCTCTCGCTTTTCCGATCAATTGCATAACGTGGAGATGACAAGCTTCTAGCTTGTCATCTCCACGTTAGACCACTCCGCCGGACTTACGTTCGTTCTGGCCGATTTCGAAGGCCTGCTCCGCTATGATCTTGCCCTGTTCCTTGATCAACGCCTTCACGACGTCCCCGATGGAGATGACCCCCGCGAGCTTTCCCTTGTCCTTGACGGGAAGGTGGCGGAACCGGCCGTCGGTCATGAGGTTCATGCAGCCCTCAATGGTGGTGTCTGGCTCGGCGTAGGTTACATTCTTGGTCATGATATCCTTGACCGGGGTGGACTCGCAATTGCGGCCCTTCACGATGATCTTCCGGGCAAAATCCCGCTCCGAGAAGATGCCCACGGTCTCGCCCTTGGAATCCATCACCATGATGGCTCCGATGTTCTTTTCCGCCATCAGGGTGAGTGCCTCCAGCGCCGTGGATTCAGTCCCGATGGTCACGACCTCCCCACCCTTGATTTTCAGGATGTCCCGTACGGTTTTCATGGTTCGCCCCTCCTTGTCGATCCGCTGGTTACTCTCTCAGAAGGTATACATATCAATAATAGGATCTGGAACCGCGGTCGGCAAGCTCCTTATATTATTTTTCCACTATATTGAGGGGAAGCTCCGGGCTTCCGATCGAGACCGGCGGTCGCGCCGCCGCGCCAGCAAGGACCGGATCCGCTCCTGTTTCCGTCGATCCATGGGGATGCAAGCGGCCAGGAGCATGGCAGGCAGCAGGACGAGGATGACCCCGGGACCGGTCAGGATGCGGATCGCGGACAATGCGGCGTCGGATTGCTCGAAGACCCGGACACCCTCCGGGGGCGCCGAGTATCCGGACCGTCCCAGCACTTGAAGAGCCAGGAAGGTTGCCAGGGCCGTAGCCAGCTTGCGGACGAAGGTCACGGCCCCGTAGTACAGACCTTCCCGGCGCTCCCCGGAGCGCAGTTCGTCCCAGTCGATGGCTTCCGGGAACATGGACTCCGGCAGGACATGGGCGCAGGATGTGAAAAACCCCGCCAGCGCGGCGACCCAGAGGCTCGAAGAGAGATGGTCCCGGGGAAGCAGCCCGATGATCACCTGGACAAGCGCCCAGAACCCCATGCCCGCGATGTACGCATGCCGCTTCGAGGTGCGCCGGGCCAGGGCATTCCAGAACGGCAGGGTCAGGATGGCCGAGACCAGGAGGATGCCGAACGCGGCGGTCTCCGGGGCGAGGCGCAGGCCAAAAACCGAGACCCGGGCCAGCAGGTCTCCGCCCGCCAGCCAATACAGCAAAAAATACGGAAGCATCAGGGCAAGGAGGTCGAAGCAGATCCAGTTGAGCACATAGACCGAACCCGCGAACAAGAATGGCTTGTTGGTCCCCAGGATCCGCAGGGTGCCGAGGAACCCCGGCCCCGGCTCTGATTCGGGAGGACTGGACTCGCGGGCTACGGCGAAGAGCACGAGAAAGGGCACCGCGGAGATTCCGCCGAAGACGGCGCCGAGAAGCAAATACGCTCCCCGGAGGGACAGCCCCGCCCCGAGGGCCGCGTCGATCAGTTCGGGTCCCGCGCCCGCCGCGACCAGGGAAGCCGCCAGGTTGAAGAACATGCGCCAGCTGATTAGGGACGTGCGCTGGTCGTAGCCCGGCGCAAGCTCGGGACCCAGGGCCAGGTAAGGCACGGATACGAGGGTCTGGAGAGTATCGGAGATCATGAAGGCCAGAGTGACGTGGACGGCCAGGGCGGTCTGGGAGGTCCAGGGCGGGGCCCACCACAGGACGAGGAATGACAGGCCGAAGGGCACGGAAAACCAGAGGAAAAAGGGCCGCCGCCGGCCCCAGCGGGTGCGGGCGCGGTCCGTCAGGATGCCCACGAGCGGGTCGTTCACCGCGTCCCATAGGATTGCGACCAGGGCGGCGCCGGACGCCAGGAGGGGTCGGAGCCCCACGACGTCGGTCAGGAAGATGGCGTAGAAGAACATCCGCAGGGTGTTGTACCCGGCGCGCCCGAAATCCCCCGCGCCGTAGGCCAGTTTGAGGCCCAGGCCGAGGGCTCGGGAGGATGGATATGCCGGTTTGGGTCCCGGGATCGGACTCTCTCCGGAATTCATGGAACCCGCATCTTGTCGTCTCATCGCCGTCCTCCAAGATCCTTCCCGTACATCCTGTGCCGCTTGGCCCAGTCCACCCCGAAGTGCTCGATTCCCGACTTGGACAGGAAATTCCGCTCGTCCA
>JBFZER010000392.1:0-5466 GCA_041306765.1 Spirochaetota bacterium
GACGAGCTGCCAACTGCTCTACCCTGCGTCGATGTGAGAATAAACTACAAGAAACGAGAGAAAATGTCAATAGACCCGGTCTATTGCAGGGTTCTCAAACGTGAAAGAACTTGCGCAGGGAGGTGGTCGTGGCGATCCGGAGGTGGATGTAGACCAGGAAGATCCCCACGGGCACCAGGGCGAAGGCCACGATCGAGGACCATTGCAGGAGGACCTCGCCGCGGAGGAACCGGTCCGTCAGGTACTCGATGGAGAGGCAGACGGCGGTCACCCCGAACAGGATCATGGAAACGATGTTGAGCCCCTTCCTGCGGGCTTTCACGACCGCCAGCACGGTGCCGATCCCGAAGACTTCGATGCAGAGGGCCAGGGGAAGGCCGAGGGCGACGAACCAGGTGTATTCGGAGCCGTCGATCAGGTCCAGGGCTCCCAGGAACCCGACGAGCCCGACGGCGGCGGCGGCCACCGCGAGGCCGGGGCGCCGGGGTATGTACAGGGGGAAGCCGACGCAGAGCCAGACGAAGGCGATGGAGGCGACGGGATACAGGGACCAGGTCAGGTATCCGGATACCAGGTAGTTGATGGCCGCCGCGGAGCCCGCGGCGATGGCCATGCATACGGTGATGACTTCCCGGGTTATGAAGAGCTTTTCCCGGGGGCTGAAGTTGCCCTTGCCGTCCGGGTCGAAGAGGGGCTCGATTCGGGGCAGGGGATGGAGTATCGGGCCGGCCTTGTCCGCGTCGGGCCCCACCCGGACCCCACAGAGGGGGCAGGAGCGGGCTTCGTCTCCCAGATCGACTCCGCAGTTCGGGCACAGGTTCATAGGGGATCCTCCATGTTGCATTCGAGGCGCACGGGAATGCCCAGGGACGCCAGGCGCTTGAATGCCAGGCGCTCGACGTCCCGGGATCTCATGAGGCTGCCGAAGTTGGCGTAGATCTTGTCCCCCCAGGTCACGGCTCCCAGGTTGCCGCAGGTGACGCGGCTGGGCGGCATCAGGCACTCCATGCGCTCCACCCGGGAACCCAGCGGCTCCGGGAGGGTCAGGAGTCCCAGGTTCGAGACTCCCCCGGACATGAACCGCTTGCCCATGCTGTTGTACGCCATCCGCATGACCACTTCCTTGAGGCCCAGGGGAAGCAGTCGCACGTACTTCTTCCGGGAGATGCCGACGTTCCGGGCCATCTGGCGGGGGATTTCCCGCTCCGGACTCTCGCTCTTGATTCGGTGGTGAACCAGTTCCGCCAGCTCCCCGAATTCGTAGTGACCCAGGCGGAGGTCCACGGAGGGCATGAAGTAGAGACTGAAGTTGCGCATGGTCCGGGTGGGATAGATCTTGCGCATGTTGATGGGCACTTCCAGGGTGGCCATGGGGCCGCTTCTGCGGCGCATCCAGGCGGGGTAGGATTCCCGGATCTCCTGGAGGGCGTCCATGATGGCGGCGCAGAAAAGCTCCGTGACGGTTACCCCCAGCCTTTTTGAGACTTCCTTGACCTTGTCCACCGGCAGGATACCCGTGGTCACCCGGAACTGGTACGGGGCCAGGAGGGGGGAGGTAATGCGGAAGGCGTTGGGCCGGGGCTCGGGCACGGGGAGCTCGGAACGGAAGAACCGGTTGTAGGCGTCCTCGTACTCCTCCGGGTGGGGAGTCCCGTCGGGATCGAAGACGTCCGGAGCGGCTTCGGACTCTATCCCCCGGAGGCGGAAATACCAGGCCAGGAGGGTCTTGAAGAAGACCAGGGCCCCCCCGCCGTCGGACAGGGCGTGGTGCATCTCCAGGGCGATCCGGCGTCCCCGGACCCGCACCCGGAAGGGGAACTGGCCGCGCTTGCGCACGTCGAAGTCCTGGACCGGATGGCGCTGGTCCGGAACCGGCGCGGGAACCTTTTCCAGGGGCTGGAGATAATTCCAGAAAAAGCCCCGGTGCAGGTCGACCATGTAGTACGGGAACCGGGGGGCGATGCGTGCCAGGGCCGCGGAGAGGGACGGGAGGTGGACGGGTTCCGTCAGCGTCGCGGCCAGGCGGAACAGGTAGGTGGCCACCCGGTCGGACATGACCGGAAAGATCATCGCGGCGTTGTCCAGGACGTACCAGGGACCGAATTCGTCGGAGCGCGCGGCGTTGGCGTACTTCTGGTTCAGTCGCTCGGCTTCCATGGACCTTCCTAGGTTAGGGCTCGGACGGCGGTTCCGAATCGCATTCTATTCTCGCCCGGAGATTAATGGAAGCCAACACGGTGAAGAATCTTCGCTCCACCTCCCGGGATCGGGCCCGGCTCCCGAAGGTGACGTGGAGCTCGCCCTTCCAGCTGCAGACGGCCGCGTTGGTCTTGAGGGAGCGGCTGGGGGCCGGGACGAACTCGAAGCGCTCGACCTTCCGGTCCAGGGGGGCGGGCAGGGTCATGGCCCCCAGGTTGGTCAGGAGACAGGAGATGAGCCCTTCCCCCAGGGAGTCGTAGAGCAGGCGGGCGAAGAAGTTCTTGAGCACCAGCGGCACAAGCCGAACCAGGAGTTTACGGCCGCCCCCGGCGTTCCGGGAAATCTGCCGGGCGATCTCGCGTTCCTCGTTTTCCAGGGCCACCCGGTGATGGACGATCCGGACCAGCTCCTCGAAGGTATAGGGCCCCAGGCGGAGGTCCACGGTGGGCAGTATGAAGAGCGTGAAGTTGCGCAGGGTGCGGGAGGGGTAGAAGCGGCGCATGTTCACCGGAATCTCCACGGCCGCCCTGCACTCCTTCCGCCGCCGCGCACGGACGGGCAGGGACTCCCAGATTCCCTGGTAGGCGTACATCAGGGCCGCCGTGAGCAGTTCGGTCACCGTGGCGTCCCGGGCCTTGGCCTCCTGCCGGGCGGCCTCCAGGTCGAGGATTCCGGTGAGAACGCGGTACTGTCCCAGGGGCAGGGCGGGTCCCGGGGGATGGAAGGCCCTCGGCAGGGGGTCCGGGTGGGGCCAGTTCTCCCGGAAGTACCGGTGGTAGGCGTCCTCCCACTCGTGGGGGTTCGGCTCGGAATCGGGCGCGAACACGTCCGGGGCAGGCTCGCTGGGCACGCCGATCAGGCGGTAGTATTCCGCCAGGAGGGTCTTCGCGAAGATGAGCCCGCCGTACCCGTCCGCCAGGATGTGGGAGAATTCGCAGGCGATGCGCCGGCCCCGGGCCCGTACCCGGAACAGGTGGGATCGGGACCGGCGCGGGTCGAAGCCCTGGCACGGGGAACCCAGATCCGCCAGCACCGCGGGGGGACGGCGGGAGGGCTGGAAATAGTACCAGAAGAAACCGCGCCGGAGTTCCACCAGGAAATACGGAAACCGGGGGGCTATGTTCGAGAGGGCCCGCTGGAGGAACGGCAGGCGCACGGGCTCGTCCAGCACAACGGCGATCCGGAAGAGGCTGGTGGCGACGAGGTCGGAAATAGCCGGCATGATGATGGCGGCGTTATCCAGCATGTAGTACCGGCCTTCGGCGGACTGGAAGAGGGTCCGGGCCATCCGGATGTTCGCGGCGTTGGTCGACATCACCCGAATTCGACCTTGGAACGCGGAATCGGTTGCCGCCCTGCGGGCCGGGAATTGCGTACCAACTCCGACGTTTCTTGCCAGATCCAACAAGATGGACAAGATAGGAACAGGATGAACAAGATTGAGGAAAAAGGAGAGTTCGCATTTGAATGCAGATTAACGAATCTTCTTGTAGGAAGCCCCAACTCTCGGATCTTTCTGCCTCCCCTTCAAGCCTGATTATAATACATCTTGTCCATCTTTTTTATCTTGTTCATCTTGTTGGAATTATCCGGGAACCTTAAAGGAACGGCACGTAGGGGAATAAAAGGACGAACGCGACGGTGACCAGCAGGGCCGGCAGGAAGTCCCCGGTCCGGACCTTGCGAAGTTCCAGGAGGTTGAGCCCGATCATCAGGACCAGGACTCCCCCTACGGCGGTCAGTTCGGACAGCATGGTTTCGGTGACCAGGTGGGCGATACGGACGGACAACAGGGTCAGGGCTCCCTGGTAGACCAGGACGGCGAGGGCGGAAAACGCCACGCCCACCCCCATCGCCCCGGCGAAGAGCACGGAGATGAAGCCGTCCAGGACGCTCTTGGTCAGGATGATGGAATAGTCCCCCTCCACCCCTGCCCGGAAGGATCCCACCAGGGCCATGGCCCCCGCGCAGAACAAAACCGAGGCGTTCAGGAACCCGTAGGCGAAGGAAGAGCCCTCCTCGCCCTTGGCGAAGCGGCGTTTGAGGACCTCCCCGAAGCGGAAGACCGCCCCTTCCACGTCCATCCAGGTGCCCCAGATGCCCCCGATGAACAGGGCCAGGGCCAGGGCCAGGACGTGGCCGGTCTTGAAAGCCATCTGCATCCCCAGGACCAGGGTGATGCAGCCCGCGGCTGTGAAGACCGTGTCCTTCATCTTCTCGGAAAAACCCTTTCTCAGGGCCAGCCCCACCAGGGTGCCCAGGACGATGGCGACGGCGTTCACGAAGGTGGCTATCATGGCGACTCCGATGCGGGGGACGGCTTGGGGTCAAGGCTTGACCGCGGATTCCCGATTATATACTATCGATTGCGCAAGGGGGGCAAGGGACATGGAAACCCTCACGGAACTACGGGAATCCGAAACCGCCGACCGCGCCGCCGCGCGCATCTTCTGCGCCAACTGCGTGCACTGCAAGCTCGTGCCGACCCCCGCCCACGGGACGGGTCGATATTATCTCCGGGTGCGCTGCGACGCGGGGAAATGGAAGAAAAAGCTGGGGGAGGAGAAGATCTACAAGTATTTCACCGTCGCCCGGCGCGCGATAGAGTCCTGCGACGCCTACGAGGACATGGGGGATCCCCGGGAGTACATGCGGGATCTCAAGAAGTCCCTGCCCGACAAGGACGAAATCTACACGGCCTGACCGTTCAAGGAATCCCGATGGTAAACCGCCCGTTCCCGATCCTCGCCGCCCTGTTCGCCGCGGCCCTGCTCTCCTCCTGCGCCTCAAAACCGCCCGTCATCCCCGAGGACGCCTCGGCCATGGAGCTGATCCAGCGCGCCCAGGAAGCCTCCGACCGCTCCGACTGGGCCGCAGCCATCGTATTCTACGAGACCGCCCGGGAGCGCTTCGGCTCGGACCCCTCGGTCCTGGTGACCTGCGAATACGAGACCGCCTTCATCCACTACAAGCAGGGCAGGTACGCCCTGGCGGAGGAGGAGTTCACGGCTCTGATAGCCAAGTACGAGTCCCCCGAGGGTTCCTCCCTGCCGCCCCGGTACCTGATCCTGGCCCGGAAGGTCCTTCCGACGATCCGGGAGAAGATGGGCAAGCCGGCGGATGCCACGGGGACCTCGTCCGCGAATTAACCACAGAGACACAGAGTCCGTGAGAGTCTGACCCGGGTGAGACTCTCGCGGCAACGAAGCCCTTCGGGCTTGGTCGATATACAGACGTGAACGGGGTCCCCGCGGGGGCCCCCTTTTG
>JBFZER010000393.1:0-3664 GCA_041306765.1 Spirochaetota bacterium
CCGAGGATGTCGTGGAAAAGCGAAGGGACGTCCACGAGGCCGTGGACGCCCTGTTCGAATCGTTTTGCTGAAGGACCGAGAGCACCGAGGAGGAAGGCGCCATGACGGAAAAACTGGATCATATCGGGATAGCCGTCGAGAACCTGGAGCAGTCCATTGCGTTCTACCGGGACGTGCTGGGACTCAAGCTCCAGGGAACCGAGACCGTGGAGGAGCAGAAGGTAAAGGTGGCGTTCTTCCCCGTCGGGGACACGGAGATCGAGCTCCTGGAATCCACGGATCCCGAGGGACCCGTCGCCAAGTTCATCGCGGCCAAGGGACAGGGCGTCCAGCACCTGGCGTTCCGGGTCAAGGATATCGAAAAGACCTTGGCGGATCTCAAGGCCCGGGGGGTTCGACTCATCGACGAAAAACCCCGATACGGGGCGGGGGGAGCCAAGATCGCCTTCCTGCACCCCAAGGCGACCAACGGGGTGCTCGTGGAGCTCTGCCAGAGAGATTGAGCCTTTTTTAAAAGTCGTATACCGTACAGCGGACCTGATCGCGAAACGGGGACGGCGCGCGGGCGCCGATGGGAGAAGGAAGGATATGGAAGAGAAGATCCGTGAGCTCGTGAAGCGCCGGGAGAAGATCCTGGCCGGAGGCGGACCCAAGCGGGTGGCCGCCCAGCACGAGAAGGGAAAGATGACCGCCCGGGAGCGGATCAAGGAGCTCCTGGACGCGGGCACGTTCATCGAACTCGACGCTTTCGTGGAGCACCGCTGCGACGAGCTCGGTATGGCCGACGTGGAGGCCCCGGGCGAGGGTGTCGTGATCGGCTACGGAACGGTCGGCGGACGCATGGCCTACGTGTTCGCCCAGGACTTCACCGTGATCGGCGGCTCCCTGGGGGAGATGCACGCGGCCAAGATCTGCAAGGCCATGGACATGGCCATGAAGGTGGGTTGCCCGGTGATCGGCATCAACGACTCCGGCGGCGCCCGCATCCAGGAGGGCGTGGACGCCCTTGCCGGGTACGGGGATATCTTCTACCGGAACACCGTGGCTTCCGGCGTGATACCCCAGGTGTCCGTGATCATGGGTCCCTGCGCGGGCGGGGCCGTGTATTCCCCGGCCCTCACGGACTTCGTCCTCATGACGGACAAGAGTTCCAACATGTTCATCACCGGGCCGCAGGTCATCAAGGCCGTGACCGGGGAGGACGTGTCCGCGGAGGACCTGGGCGGTTCCCACGTCCACTGCGAGAAGAGCGGCGTGGCCCATTTCCGGTTCTCCGACGAAGCCGGCACCATCGCGGGGATCAAGCGCCTCCTGTCCTTCCTCCCCCAGAACAACCTGGAGGACCCGCCCCTGTCTGATCCGGCCGAACCTTCCGCCGATCCTTCCGCCCTGGCGGACATCATCCCGGACTCCCCGAACAAGCCCTACGACGTCCGCCGGGTCATCGAGGGGATCTTCGATGCCGGCGACTTCTTCGAGGTCCAGGAAGATTACGCCAAGAACATCGTGGTGGGCTTCGCCCGCCTGTCGGGACGGTCCGTCGGCATCGTGGCCAACCAGCCCGCGGTCATGGCGGGAGTCCTGGACATTAACGCCTCCGACAAGGGCGCCCGGTTCATCCGGTTCTGCGACGCCTTCAACATCCCCCTGGTGACCTTCTCGGACACCGCGGGATACCTGCCGGGGGTCAGCCAGGAACACGGGGGAGTGATCCGCCACGGCGCCAAGCTCCTGTACGCCTACAGCGAGGCCACGGTTCCCCTTATGACCGTCATCCTTCGCAAGGCATACGGCGGAGCCTACATCGCCATGTGTTCCCGTCACCTGGGGGCCGACCAGGTCTTTGCCTGGCCCAGCGCCGAGATCGCGGTCATGGGACCGGACGGCGCGGCGAACATCATCTTCAAGAAAGAGATCGAGGAAGCCTCCGATCCCGCCGCGACCCGCAAGGACAAGATCGAGGAATACAAGCGATCCTTCGCCAATCCGTACAAGGCCGCCGTCCGGGGCTACGTGGACGACGTGCTGGATCCCGAGCACACCCGGTCCCGACTGATCGCGGCCCTGGCCATGCTGGCGGGCAAGAGAGAGACCCGCCCTGCGCGCAAGCACGGGAATTTCCCGGTCTAGGGGCGGCGTATGGAAAACATCGGTATCTATGAATGGACCGTGGTCCTTCTGGGCATGGGAACGGTTTTCGTCGCCCTGATAGGATTGTGGTGGATACTCGAAGGGTTCTCTGTCGCGGCCGGCAGCCTGGCCAAGAAGAAGGCGGCCGCGGCCGCCGCGGCCGAGCAATCTGAGACCACCCCGGAGCGATCCTCGGTTCCCGGCACCGGCGGAGTATCTCCGGAAGTCGTCGCCGCGATCACCGCGGCGTTGGCCGCCGCTACGGGCCGACGGGCTTCCGAGATACGGATCGCCCACGTCGCGCCGTCCTCGTCCGGTTCCGCCGGACTCAACACCCCGGTTTGGGGCTACGCGAACCGGCTGGCCGCAGGCCGCCGCTGATCGAATCGCAAGGAGAAGGATATGAAGAGCTATAAGATCTACGTCAACGGCCAGGCATTCGACGTGAGCGTCGAGGAAGTGGGCGCCTCCGCCGCCCCGGCCCCCGCCGCCCCGGTCGCTCCGCCCTCCGCCGCTTCGGCACGCCCGGCTCCGGTTCCCGCTTCGTCCCCGGCTCCCGCCGCGGGCGCGTCCTCCGTCAAGGCTCCCATGCCCGGCACCATCCTGGGCGTCAAGGTCGCCGCGGGTCAGGCCGTCAAGAAGGGGCAGGTCCTCCTTATCCTGGAGGCCATGAAGATGGAAAACGAGATCTGCGCCGGAGGCGACGGCACGGTGGCCGCGATCCGCGTGCAGGCGGGGCAGTCCGTGAACACGGGGGATCCGCTCGTCGACATGGCCTAGGCCTGTCGCATAAGGAATAACGCACATGTTGGACAGTACCCTGGAATTCCTTCAGAGCACGGGTTTCGTGGCCATGAAGTGGACGGACCTCGTGATGATCTCCGTATCCTGCGTGCTCCTCTACCTGGGGATCGTCAAGAAGTTCGAACCCCTGCTCCTGGTGCCCATCGCCTTCGGGATGCTCCTCGCGAACATCCCCCTGGGAGGCATCATGGATCCCGCGAAGGACGGTCAGCCCGGAGGCCTCCTGTACTATCTGTATTACGGGATCAAGTTCGGGATCTATCCTCCCCTCATCTTCATGGGTGTGGGAGCCATGACGGACTTCGGACCCCTCATCGCGAACCCCAAGAGCCTGTTGCTCGGCGCGGCCGCTCAGCTCGGGATTTTCGTGGCCTTCCTCCTTGCGCGGATCCTGGGCTTTGACCTTCAAGGAGCGGCTTCCATCGGCATCATCGGAGGGGCGGACGGTCCGACGGCCATCTTCCTGACCTCCAAGCTGAAGCCCGAACTTCTTCCGGCCATCGCCATCGCGGCATACTCCTACATGGCCCTTGTGCCGATCATACAGCCGCCGATCATGATGGCCCTTACCACCAAAAAGGAACGCGTGGTCGTGATGGACCAGCTCCGGGAGGTCAGCAAGGCCGAGAAGATAATCTTCCCGATCATGGTCACCATCCTGTGCGGCCTCTTGCTGCCCGCGGCGGTTCCCCTCTTGGGAGCCCTCATGCTGGGGAACCTCTTCAGGGAA
>JBFZER010000394.1:0-8926 GCA_041306765.1 Spirochaetota bacterium
AGGAACGAACGGGAGGAGATGGAGAGGCGCTACCTGGAAGCGGAAGCGCTGCGCCAGGCCAGCACGGTCGTGACGGCGGGGATCAATCCCCGGGAGTCCATCGGCCGCATCCTGGCCCAGAGCACCGGCGTGGTGTCGGCGGATGCCGTTTTCGTCTGGGCGGTGACGGAAAACGGGCTCGAGTGCGTCGGGGCCCGGGGCGCCGACTGCCTGCCTCCCATACCGCAGGATCGCATGCCCCGCACCTTTTCGTGGGTGCTCCATGAAAAACGACCCCGCCGGAATTTCGGACGCCCCATCTCCCGGGGAACCGAGGTTTTCCGGGATTCCCTGTACATGCCCGTCGTCTCCCGCGGCCGGATACTGGGCATCCTGGAGTTCCTGGGAAGGGAGTCCCGGGCCCTGGGGCATCGCGCGGAGGGCCCGGCGGCGGTGTTCGCGGATTCCGTGGCGGTGGCCCTGGAGAACGCCCTGGAGTTCCGGGAACTGGACCGGGAGGCGGGCATGGACTGGCTCACAAGCCTGCCCACCCGCAGGCGCTTCGATTTCCGGGCCCGAGCCTACCTGGACGGTCCGGTGGAGGACCCCTGCTTCTGCGTGATGATGATCGACCTGGACCGGTTCAAGGGGGTGAACGACACCTTCGGCCACAAGGCGGGAGACCAGGCCCTGGCGGCGGCCGCCAAGGTCTGCCGCGACGCCCTGCGTTCCACGGACCTGGTCTGCCGCTACGGCGGGGAGGAGATCTCGATTCTCCTGCCCGGGGCGGACCGGAAGGCGGGCGGCACCGTGGCGGAACGTATCCGGATGGGCGTGGAAGCCCTCCGGTTCCCGGAATACCCGGAGATGAAGCTGACGGTCAGTCTGGGGGTCCGGGTCGCCTGCGGAGGATCCCGGGACCTGTCCCTGCTCCTGGCGGAAGCCGACCAGGCCCTGTACAGGGCCAAGGCCGAAGGCCGGAACCGGGTGGTTCTGTCGGACCCGGAGGCTCCCGCCGGCTAAGGGCCTGGAACCATAGATCCAACAGGATGTACAAGATAGGAAAAGATGGACAAGATAAGAGAATATAGAGATATGGGCTTTGTTCAATACCTCGAACTACTCTTACAATCTTGTTAATCTTTTTTCATCTTGTTGATCCTGTTGGAATTTTCCGATGAAGGCTCCGGGCCGCCTTCCCAGCTGCCGGGCTCCACGCTATACTCGATTCGATGTCCTTCGTCCATCTCCATAACCACTCTGATTTCTCTCTCCTGGACGGCGCCGCCGGCGTAGAGTCGATGGCAGGCAAGGCCCGGGCCCTGGGCATGCCGGGCCTGGCCCTGACGGACCATGGCAACCTCTTCGGAGCCTTGAAGTTCTATAAGGCCTGCAAGGCCCAGGGCGTGAACCCCATCGTCGGTTCCGAGTTCTATATGGCCGGCGCGACCCGTTTCGAGAAGACGGGCACCGAGAGCGGCAACAAGTACTATCACCTGGTGCTCCTGGCCAAAGACGAGGAGGGTTGGAGAAACCTGGTCAAGCTGTCCAGCGCGTCCTACGTGGAGGGTTTCTACTACAAGCCCCGGATCGACGACGATATCCTCGCCGGGCACTCCCGGGGGCTCATCTGCTCCACCGCCTGCGTGGCGGGGGAGATCCCCCAGCTTATCCTGATGGGTCGCGAGGATGCCGCCCGGGCCAAGATCCTGAAGTACCGGGAGATCTTCGGTGCGGACTCCTTCTTCCTGGAGCTCCAGGACCACGGCATCCCCGAGGAGAGGACCGTCAACGCGGCCCTGGTCGCCCTGGGCAGGAAGCACGGCATCCCCCTGGTGGCCACGAACGACATGCACTACCTGGACCGGCAGGACGCCTCCGCCCACGACATCCTGCTGTGCGTGGGGACCAACCGCAAGGTCTCCGACCGGGACCGGATGCGCTTTCCGGGGGCCGAGTTCTACATGAAGACCCCCGAGGAGATGGCGGCCCTGTTCTCGGAGCTGCCCGAGGCCCTGACCAACACCCTCCGGATCAACGAGATGGTTCATCTGACCATACCCCAGCCGGGGCCCCTGTTGCCGGACTTCGAGATTCCCCCCGACTTCGGGCCTACCGAGGACGCGAAGGCCGAGGAGCCGGCCTCCCGGGTCCGGGCCGCCGTGGCCCGCATGGACGACAGGACCATCTGCCAGCCCCACCCGGAAAACGGGACCCGGGAGTGCGCGGACCTGGCGCCGGAGCAGAGGAGGGCCCTGGAATCCCGGCTGGCCCAGCCGGCAACCCGGTACTTCATCCACCTGTCCAACGAGGGCTTCCGGAGGCGCTACGGCGAGGGCACCCCCGAACAGCGGGACCGCCTGGATTTCGAGCTGGCTGTGATCATCCTCATGGACTTCACAGGCTACTTCCTGATCGTAGCGGACTTCATCAACTGGGCCAAGGACCACGGGATCCCCGTGGGGCCCGGGCGCGGGTCCGGGGCGGGCTCCATCGTGGCCTACTCCCTGCGCATCACGGACATCGAACCGTTGAAGTACAACCTCCTGTTCGAGCGCTTCCTGAACCCCGAGCGGGTGTCCATGCCGGACTTCGACGTGGACTTCTGCTTCGAGAGGCGGGAGGAGGTGATCGACTACGTCACCCGGAAGTACGGCACGGACCGGGTGGGGCAGATCATCACCTTCGGCACCCTGAAGGCCAAGGCGGTCATCAAGGACGTGGCCCGGGCCCTGGACATCCCCTTCGAGGACTCCAACAACATAGCCAAGCTGGTGCCGGAGGATCCCAAAATGACCCTGGCCAAGGCCTTCGAGCAGGAGCCCAAGCTGAAGTCCCTGGCCGAGGACCCCCGGTACACGGAGCTCTTCGAGGCCGCCCGGAAGCTGGAAGGCCGGCACCGCCACGCCAGCTTCCACGCCGCGGGCATCGTGATCGGTAAGACCTCCCTCACGGACTACGTCCCCCTCTACCGGGACCCCAAGACGGGCGCCCTGGCCACCCAGTTCACCATGGACCAGCTGGAGGACTGCGGCCTGGTGAAGATGGACTTCCTGGGGCTCAAGACCCTCACCCTCATCCAGAACACCCTGGCCCTGGTGGCCAAGCGAGGCATCGTCCTTACGGAGGAGACCCTGCCCGAGGACGACGCGGCCACCTTCCGTCTTCTGGGGGAGGGCCGGAGCACCTCGGTCTTCCAGTTCGAGAGCTCGGGCATGCAGGGCGCCCTGAAGCAGGCCAAGCCGGATCGCATCGAGGACCTGATCGCCCTGAACGCCCTGTACCGGCCCGGTCCCATGGACAACATACCCCAGTTCGTGGACTGCAAGTCCGGCCGCCAACCCATCCAGTACCCCCATCCCGTGCTGGAATCCATCCTCAAGGAAACCTACGGGGTGATCGTCTACCAGGAGCAGGTCATGCAGGCCGCCCAGCTGCTGGCGGGCTTTTCCCTGGGAGGCGCGGACCTGCTCCGGCGCGCCATGGGCAAGAAGAAGGCCGAGGAGATGGCCAAGCAGAGGGCCCTGTTCGTCGAAGGCTGCGCCCGTACCAACCGCATTCCCGAAGGGCGGGCCAACGAGATCTTCGACCTCCTGGACAAGTTCGCGGGGTACGGCTTCAACAAGAGCCACGCGGCCGCCTACGCCGTGGTCGCCTACCGCACGGCCTACCTCAAGGCCAACTTCCCCGCGGAGTTCATGGCCGCCAACCTGACGAACGAGATCTCGAACCCCGACAAGCTCACCGAGTACATCGGAGAGGCCCGCTCCATGGGGATCGAGATCCTGCCCCCGGACGTGAACCGCTCGGAGACCCGGTTCACCGTTTCCGAGGGTCGGATCGTCTACGGCCTCCTGGGCATCAAGGGGGTGGGGGAGGGCCTGGTGCGGGCCATCCTTACGGAGAGGGAGCGCGGCGGGCCGTACAGGGACTTCATCGAATTCCTGGAGCGGGTGGGAATGGGCCAGATGAACAGGAAGACCCTGGAGGCCCTGGTCCTGGCGGGATGCTTCGACGTCCTGGGGCAGCCCCGGCGGGAGCTGGCCCTCAATATCGAGCGGGCGGTGGAATACGTCCAGCGGAAGGAGGAGGCCCGGGCGTTCGGCCAGGCCAGCCTCTTCGACGGTTCCGGGGAGACGGAAGTCCCGCCCTTCGCCTATGAGCCGTCCCCGGAGTTCCCCCGGAAGGAACTCCTGCAGGGTGAGAAGGAGCTATTGGGCTTCTACTTCTCCGGCCACCCCATGGACGAGTTCCGGAAGCTCTGGGAGCGCTGCGCGGACCTGGATCTCTCCCGGCCCGACCGCGCGGCCCCCAAGCGCAGGTACACCGTGGTCGCCCAGCTCAAGGAGTGGCGGGAAATCCTGACCAAGTCGGGGCGGAAGATGGCCTTCGGCTCCGTGGAGGACTACAAGGGTTCCATCGAGATCGTCGTGTTCGCCAACGCCCTGGAGCAGTACCGGGACCGCTTCGCCCCGGACGCCGTGCTCTGCCTGGGAGGCGAGGTGGACACGAGCAGGTCCAACCCCAGCCTGAAGGTCGAGGAGGTGCTGGATCCCTCCCAGCTCCGGGAGAAGTCCTACAAGGAGGTGCATCTCCGCCTCTCGGAGCTGCGGGCGGAGGAGGACCTCTACGAGCTCCGGGACGCCCTCTTCGAGTCCGCGGGTCCCTGTTCCGTGGTGTTCCACGTGCCGGGAAGCGGCGGGGAGGTCGCGGTGCGGCCCCATGCGGGGATCAGCTGTGCCCCCCTTCCGGAGGTGGTGGAGCGCCTGCGGGAAACCCGGCATGTGGCGGAGGTCTGGCTGGATTGAGGGCCGCGGTCAGGGGCCGGACAGGATCCACCGGGCGAGCTCGCCGTAGCGGCGGAAGCTGAAGTCCGCGCCGCCGGAATCCCGGCCCCCCGGAAAAGACCGGATGAGGGCGCTGCCCGACCCCGCCGCCTTGGCCCCCGCCACGTCGTAGGCCGCGGAATTGCCGACGTACAGCAGGTCCCGGGGCTCCACCCCGAGCCGGGCGGCCAGGACGAGCACCGGCTCGGGCTCGGGCTTGAGGTACCCGGTCTCCTCGCTGGTCATGACCACGTCGAAGAGCCCGCCCAGGCCCATGAGCTCGAGCTTGCGCTCCCCGGGGAAGTCCGACAGGGCTCCCAGGCGAAGGCCCGCGGCCTTGAGCCGTACCAAGGTTTCCCGGACCCCCGGGAAGGTACGGATGCGGTCGAAGCGTTCGGGGATCACCCGGTAAAAAAAACGCTCGATGCCCTCCCGGGCCGTCTCCTCGTCGATGCCCATGAGGCGGGCCGCCAGGCCCGCCTGGAAGCGGTGGAACTCCTCGATGCCCGCGGGGGGGGAGGCGCGGTATCCGGGCGTCCGGAACAGCTCCCGGAGCTCCCGCCGAACCCGGCCGAAGGCCTTGAGGCAGCGGTAGTTCCGGACCGCGAATCCCGCAAGTGCCAGGGAAAGGCGCAGGGACGGGTAGAGGGTGCCGTCGATGTCGAACCCGATCGCTCGGAAGGCCATAGGCTACCGTTTATACCCGATGCCGTCTTGTGGTGTCCAGTGAGGTATTATTAATAGTTCCAACAAGATTTACAAGATCAAGCCAAGATGAACAAGATGGGAAGAATAGATTGCATTCCCCTCCCACTATCTTGTTCATCTGTCCCTCATCTTGTCCATCTTGTCGGATCTGTGAATGAAAAGCCCAGGGCGGAGAAATCGAGCGTAAACGCCGGGTAGTTGACCGCCGCTCGAATAGCCCCGATACTTCGGATACGGGCCAGCGGGGCCGAATTCCCAGTCATCGGCCTCTACCCAGGGAGGATTCAATGGGAAAATACATCTGCGACGTCTGCGGCTACCTCTACAACCCCTCGGCGGGCGCCCCCGAATCGGGGATCGAGGCCGGGACGGCCTTCGAGGACATCCCCGAGGACTGGGTCTGCCCCGTCTGCGGTGCGGGCAAGGAGGCCTTCAAGGCTCAGGGATGATTCGCAGGCGGCCGCCTTCCCAGCCGGGCTGAGCCGTGGGTCGCGGGGTCGCCGGAGGCGAAACAAAAGGCCGGGAACCTTGACAGGTCCCCGGCCGCTTGCTGTAGAGCAAGTGGGCTATGCCCCGTGCTTCGCCTCGTGCTTGTGGGTCATCACCTGCACGCAGGAACCGCTTTGTGCCGATCGTTCCCAGTAGCAGGTGTGCAGGAGCTGGTGAGACACGTCCGAGCCCGGCTTCTTGAGGAAGGTCTTGTAGATACGCTGTACCTCGGGATTCTCGTGCGACTGGCGCTTCGCCAGTCCCGCGTCCTCGCGGTACAAGCCCTCTCCGCGGCGGGCGCGGTCGGCGATGTTGCAGCCGTAGGGCTGGCCGCCTCCCCCAACGCAGCCGCCGGGGCAGGCCATGATCTCGATGAAGGCGTACTCGCTCTTGCCGGTTTCCGCGATCTGCTTGCGTACCTTTTCCATGAGCATCCGGGCGTTGCCCAGACCGTGGGCCACGGCCACCTTGACGTCCAGCTTGCCCAGTTCCTTGGTGGGGATGGAGAGGGTGCCTTCCTTGATTCCCTCCATGCCGCGCACGATCTTGACGTCCAGGTTGCTCAAGGGCGTGCCCGCCAGGAGGTAGTAGGCGGTGCGGATGGCCGCCTCCATGACGCCGCCGGTGGCGCCGAAAATGGTGGCCGCGCCGGTGTATGCGCCCATGAGGTCTGTGGCCTGCTCTTCGGGAAGGTTTTTGAAGTCAAGGCGCGCTTCCCGGATCATGCGAACCAACTCGCGGGTCGTGAGCACGTAATCGACGTCCTGGAAGCCGGAATCGTTCATCTCGGGCCGGCGGGCCTCGAACTTCTTCGCGGTGCAGGGCATGATCGAGACGGAGACGATGTTGGCCGGGTCGAGCCCCTTCTCCTTGGCGAAGTAGGTCTTGACCAGGGTGCCGAACATCTGCTGCGGCGACTTGCAGGTCGAGGTATGCTCGCCGAAGTCGGAGAAGTAGGTCTCCATGAACTTTATCCAGCCGGGGGAGCAGGAGGTGATGAGCGGAAGCTTGCCTCCCGACTTGACCCGCTCGATCAGCTCGGTGCCCTCCTCCATGATGGTCAGGTCGGCGGTGAAGTTGGTGTCGAAGACGTAGTCGAAGCCCAGCTTCTTGAGGGCCGCGTACATCTTGCCCACGGTCACCGAGCCCAGCTCCATGCCGAACTCCTCGGCCAGGGAGACGCGGATGGACGGGGCTTCCTGGACCACCACGATCTTCTTGGGGTCGAAGATGGCGTTCCAGACCTCGTCGGCCTCGGACTTCTCGCGCAGGGCACCGGTGGGGCAGAACACGGTGCACTGGCCGCAGTTGACGCAGGCGCTGTTGCCGAGCCCCTCCTTGAAGAAGGTGTTGACGGTGACATCGAAGCCGCGATCGGCCATGGTGATGGCGTGGACGGTCTGGATGTCGCTGCAGACGGTCACGCAGCGGCCGCAGGCGATGCACTTCATGGGCTCCCGCCAGACCGATACGCTCGACCGGTCGTCGGGCTTTTCGTCGACCACCTTGGCGAAGCGAGAGAACTCGACGCCCATGTAGTTGGCCAGGTCCTGCAGTTCGCACTTGTTGTTTGAGGCGCAGGTCGGGCACTCCACCGCGTGGTTGGAGAGGATCAGCTCGACCAGGGACTTGCGCAGCTCGCGAAGCTGCGTCGAGTTGGTCGTGACCTTCATGCCCTTCTCCACCGGCGTGCAGCAGGCGCGCTTCAGCGCCGGCTGGCCCTCGATTCCCACCACGCACACGCCGCAGGAGGCCGTGGGATTCAGGTTCTGGTGATAGCAGAGGGTCGGGATCTGGATTCCCAGCCGCTTGGCCGCGTCCAGGATGGTGGTCCCGGCGTCAACCTCGATCTCCCTGCCATCGATATGAAGCATGACCTTGCTGTTGTTCATGTTCATCCTCTCACTTCCTCAGTATGGATTATGACACGGGCGTTGAATTCTTCCCGGAAATTCTCGATGGCGCTCTTGACCGGCGTGATCACGGATTGGCCCAGCGGGCAGAGAGAGGAGGACCACATCACCTCGGCCAGGCGAAGCATGGTATCGCAGTCCTCGGCCCGTCCCTTGCCCTGATGAAACTTCCAGGCCAGGTTCAACAGCTGGCGCGTGCCGATGCGGCAGGGCGCGCAGTGCCCGCAGGATTCATGGGCGAAGAATTTGAGTATCGAGAAAAGGGTGTCCACGATCGAGCTGTCCTCGTTCATCACAAGCACGGCGCCCGAGCCTAGCACGGCCTTGTTCTCCTTCAGGCTCTCGTAGTCCATCTTCACGTCGAGCATCTTCTCGGGTATGAATACGCCCGAGGCGCCTCCCAGCAGGGCGGCTTTGAACTTCTTGCCGCCGGAGACCCCGCCGCCGTAGGAGAAGATGATCTCCCGCAGGGGCGTTCCCATCTCAACCTCGATGAGTCCTGGGTGCTCGACGTGCCCTAGGATGGTGAAAACCTTGGTGCCCGTGCACTTCTCCATGCCGAGCGTACGGAACCAATCGGCACCCTGGGCGATGATATCCGGGACGTTGGCCAGGGTCTCGACGTTGTTGACCGCCGTCGGCTTCTGCCACAGGCCGTTGGTCACCGGGTAGGGCGGCTTGACGCGAGGGTTGCCACGCTTGCCCTCCAGGGACTCGATCAGCGCGGTCTCCTCGCCGCAGACGTAGGCGCCGGCTCCCTTCTTGATCTCCAGGTCGAAGGCGAACCCGGTCTCCAGCACGTTGGGGCCGAGGAGGCTGTACTCGCGGGCCTGGTCGATCGCCTTCTGCATGCGCTCGATCGACAGCCGGTATTCGCCCCGGATGTAGACGAAGCCCTTGGCCGCGCCGATGGCGTAGCCGGCGATGGTCATGGCCTCGATCAGCTTGTGCGGGTCGCCCTCCAGGATCAGGCGGTCCTTGAAGGTGCCCGGCTCGCCCTCGTCGGCGTTG
>JBFZER010000395.1:0-4699 GCA_041306765.1 Spirochaetota bacterium
ACGAGCACTTTCCGCACGCTTTCCACCTCGGCGTCATCCAGGGTTAGGGCGGCGAGCCGGAGATGGCGCCGGCCCCGGCCCAGGAGTTCCATGGCCGCCTTTATGGCGGGAATCCCCTTTCCGCCGGCGGCCGGGACGATCCTGAATACCTCGTTGATGCGCCGCTGGGCGGTCTTCACCCCTTCGGCGTCCCCGGCCCTCGCGGCCTTCCACATATCCACGTAGGGCTCCACCGAGACGTTGGACAGCCCGGTCACCACCGCCTTGGTCCCTAGGAGGTAGGAGGGGGCATCGAGGAGGTCCTCCCCCTGGATCCAGGTGAAGGGGCCCGGCCGGGGACCGAGCACCCCCCGGGTGAAGGATATGAAGTCGCCCGAGGAGTCCTTGATTCCCGCGATGTTCGGGACGGCCGCGAGTTCCTGTATGGTTTCGAGGCTCATCGGGTTGTGGGTGTTCTGGGGGATGTTGTAGGGAATGAGGGGAACCGGGGAGGCCTGGGCGAGGGTGCGGAAATGCCGGAGGATGGCATCCTGGTTGACGGCCAGGTAGTAGGGGGCCACCGCGACGATGTAGTCCGGCCCGAGGGCTCCCAGGACCTTCATCTCCGCCAGGACTTCCCGGGTCGAGGGACGGATGCAGGCCGCGCAGAGGATCTTGTCCTTCGGAACGGCTGCCCGGACGGTCCGGAGGATGCGGGCCTTCTCCTCCGTGGTCAGGTAGGCACCTTCGCCGTTTGTCCCCCCCAGGAAGAGGCCCCGGACGCCGGATCCGCCGTAGTAGGCGGCCTGCCTCTCCAGGAGGGAGTAGTCGATCTCCCCGTCCTCGAACATCGGCACCGCCAGGGCTCCGATCACCCCTTCCAGGCCCTCCGCCCATTTCGCCTCGGTCATGCCTCGCCTCCCCGGGCCTCGCCCGTTACCTGGACGACATAGGTCCGCTCCTGCGGGCCGTCGAGTTCCGCTAGATACATGGTTTGCCTGCCGCCGCGTACGAGCTTGCCTTCCTCGACGGGGAAGAAGGCCTGGAAGCCCAGCATCGAGCCCCGGAGGTGGGAAGGGGCGTTGATCGCCATCTGCCCGTCGGAGTGGAGGAACCGGGCGTGGCGGTAGGGATGGTCCTCGGGCACCAGGCGGGCCAGGAAGTCCGCCATGTCCCGCTCCAGGTCCGGGAGCCCCTCGTTCACGTAGAAGCCCGTGGTCGTGTGGAGGGAGAGCACGAAGACCGTGCCCGACCACACTCCCGAGGCCGCGACCGTCTCCAGGACGGAGGGGGTGATGTCGATGATCTCGGTTTCCTTCCGGGTGAGGATGGTGAACCGCTTGAGGTGGCTGATCATGGCCGAGCCTCCGTTTCGAGCCCGAGGAGCCGGGCGGCGTTGCCCCGCATGACCGCCTCCAGGAGGCCCGGGGAGAATCCCAGGGAAGCGATCCCCCGGACGGCGCGGCGCATGTCCTGGCGCGGGTAGTTCGAGCCGAAGAGGATCCTGTCCGGAAGGCTGCCCTCCAGCACCGGCAGGCCGATGTGCTCCGCCACGACCTTCCGCAGGGCTTCCCGGGGGGTCCTCGCGTAGACGACCGAGGTGTCCAGGTAGAGATTCCGGTGCTTGAGGGCGAGCATGAGGGCCTCGTCGGTCCAGGGCCAGCCGAAATGGGCCAGCACGAAGTTGGTGCCCGGATGGTCCGCCAGGGCCTCCTCGAGCAGGACGGGCCGGGCGAGGCGCGAGATGCCGGGGGGCGCCCAGCTCATCCCGGCGTGGAGCAGGACGGGGATCCCGAGCTCCCCGGCCAGGCGGTAGAGGGGGTAGGCCGTTGCCCGGTCCCCGGGGTCGAAGCGCTGGAGGGACGGGTCCAGCTTGAGCCCCCGGAGGCCGAGCCGCCGCACCGCCCTGTCCAGGCGCTCTTCGGCGTCCGGCAGGTTCGGGTCCACGGAGGCGAAGCCGATGAAGCGGGGTTCGGATTCCGCGAGCCGGGCGACGGTCTCGTTGTCCGGCACCCGGCAGCCGTGGGCCGTGCTGAGGTCGAGGGCCAGGATCACCGCCTTCTCTATACCGGCGGCGTCCATCTCCCGGCGCAGGATCTCGAGGGGCTGGGGCGGGAACAGCAGGCCGAAGACCTCCCGTACCGCCCTGCCGAAATCCGGATCGGCCTCGACGAGCTCCTGGATCATCACGGGGTGCGTGTGGAAATCGATCATGCGCCTTCCTTTCCCGTTCGAGGGGCGCCGGGGGATCCCGCCGCGGCCTCGGTTTCCCCGGCCGAGGGGTACCTGTCCTCGGCCCGGGAGATATACAGCGACGCTGCCGCGGAGCCGTAGGCCATGCGCTCCCGCAGGGGGCGGCCCGCCAGCGTCGCGGCCAGGAATCCGGCGTTGAACACGTCTCCGGCGCCGACGGCGTCCAGGACCTCGGCGGGAAACGCGGGGAAACCCTCTCCGGCCCCGCCGCCGGCCGCGTAGCAGCCGCGGGGGCCCAGCTTGATGACCACCAGTTCCGCGCCGAAGTCCAGGAGTGCCTTGGCCTGCTCCTCGGGCCGCTCTCGACCCGTCATCGCCCGGGCCTCCTCCTCGTTCGGGAGGAATACCGAGACATCCCGGAGGAGTCGGCGAAGGCCGGCCAGCCGTTCCGGCCCCCAGCCCCGGGGATCCCAGCCCGTATCGAGGGCCGTGAGGCCCCCGCGCCCGCGGTAGGTGCGGCAGATTTCCCCGACCGCTCCGAGGGGAAGGTTGGGCAGGGCGTTGATCCCGCAGACCAGGAGGGCGCCCGCCCCGCGGATCGCCGGGCGGAGCCGCCCCAGGGCCCCGGCGTCGAAGGCCGCCAGGGATCCGTAGTACGAGGCGAAGGCCCGCTCCCCGTCGCCTCGCACGAGGGCGACGGACAGGCCTGTCCGGGTCCCCGCGGCTCGTTCCACCCCGCTTGCGTCCGCGCCGGAGCCGGACAGGGCGGCCAGGATGGAGTCGCCCCAGGGGTCGGCGCCGAGGACCGAATGCACCCGGACGGGCACCCCGAGGGCGCCCAGGGCCAGGGCCGTGTAGCCGGCCTGTCCCGAGGGGACCAGGAGGCAGTCGCTCCCGAAGACCTCCCGGCCCCAGGCCGGCATCTCGGGGATCCCCCGAAGGATGAGGTCCATGTTGAGGTTCCCGATTATATCGACGATCCGTTCCATCATGCGCCCATCGTCACCATGAGCTTGACCGTATCCCGGCCGCCGAACAGGGCCAGGGCCTTCGGGTAGTCCCCGAGGGCTATCCTGTGGGTGATGAGGTTGTCCACCCGGATCCGGCGCTCCGCGAGCAGCCGCACGGCCCGGTCCGTGGCGAAGGGGTTGTTGTAGGATCCGAGGATGCGTATCTCGTTCTCGTTGACGTAGAAGGGAGAGACCTCGGCGACCTTGTCCGGCGGAGCCACGCCGAACCAGACCACCGTTCCGCCCTTCCGGGCCAGGCGGACCGCCTGGGCCTGCAGGCCGATGTGGCCGGCCACCTCGAAGACCACGTCCGCGCCCAGGGGGTTGATCCGCCGGAGGGCCTCCCCGACGTCCCCGGCTCCGGGATCGATCGCGTCCGTGGCTCCGTTCTCGAGGGCCCGTTCCCTGCGCATGGCGATGGGCTCGCTCACGACCACCCGGGCGGCTCCGGAGAGCCGCGCCAGCTGGACGATGAGGTTGCCCATCCCGCCGGCTCCCAGGACGAGCACCGTGTCCCCGGTGCGCACCCCCGCCAGGTCGACTCCGTGCACCGCGCAGGCCAGGGGTTCCGTGAAGGCCGCCTCCTCGAAGGCGAGGGTCCCGGGGAAGGAGTAGAGGTTGACCGCGGGGACCAGGGCGTATTCGGCGTCGGCGCCGTCCCGGTGGACCCCCATGGAGCTTACCCGGGCGCAGAGGTGTCCCAGGCCCCCCCGGCAGTACCCGCAGGATCCGCACAGGACGTTCGGGTCCGCGGTCACCCGTTCCCCGGGCTTGAAGCCCCCGGCGCCCGGGCCGAGGGCTTCGACCTCCCCGGAGAACTCGTGGCCGATGACCACGGGAAAGGCCGCGGGGTATTCCCCCCGGAAGAGGGCCGCGTCGGTCCCGCAGACTCCGCAGGCCCGTATCCGGACCAGGACCTCCCCGGCTCCGGGGGCGGGGACGCCCCGATCCTCCATGCGCAGATCGCCCGCGCCGTACAGTACGGCCGCTTTCATGTCGTTCCTCCCGCAGTTTTCTTTCCGGCCGCGGCTCGGCGCGCGGCCGCCGCCTTCTCGAGCATTCTCTCCATGGTCCAGGCGGGGGCGTAGCCCAGCGCCCGGATGGCCCGGTCGTTCCGGAGCTCATAGGGATGGATGCCGGGTATCCTCGCGGAACCCCAGGGGACGCCCAGGTCCTGCGCGAGCTTCTCGATCACGTCGAGGTACCGGAAGGGCGCGGGTCCCGCGAGGTTGAAGGTTCCGCCCAGGCCCTTGCCGTGGTTGACCACGGCCTGGACGATGCCCGCGGCGATGTCGCCGGGATCGGCGATGTGGTCGACCCCCGAGCTTCCGTCCTCGTTCAGGGGGGCGAAGACCCCCTTCCCGCCCCCGAGCAGGGGTTTCAGGCGCGCCCGGTCCTCCTCGGACATCCCGCCCTCCCAGAATTCATAGCCGAAGACCCGGAGCAGCTCCTCGGGCTCGAGGGACCAGCAGATCCTCACCACGATCCAGGGGAGCCCGTAGAGCTTTCCGTATTGC
>JBFZER010000396.1:0-4439 GCA_041306765.1 Spirochaetota bacterium
GGTATTCCGCGATCCTCCAGAAGCAGTCCCGGGCTTCGGGTATCAGACGGACCGTGTAGAAGGCCGGGAGAACTGCGGCCGCCGCGGGCTTGGAGGGCGAGAAGTCCTTCATCAGGTCCATCACCCTCTTGCTGGCCTCCGTGGACGGGGCGTAGCGCTTGGCGTCGTACTCGGCGACGGCCAGGGCGAAGGCGGCCTTGGCCTCGACCCAAGCCGTTCCCAGCTGGCCCGCGGCGTCGTTCTTCTCACCGAACCCGATCCGCTCCGAGGCCCGGTTCTTCCAGGAATTCGCGATCCACATGAGCCTCTGGGTCTCCGCCTCCTGGCGGGCGACGACGGACAGTTTCTCGGATTCCTGGGAATACTCCTGGGCCTTGAGGTAATCTCCCTGGGCGAAGGCGGCGTCCGCCTGTCTCCGGAGCTCCTGGGCCCGCTTGTAGTTGGGGTTGTCAAACAGGCTGTGCTGGGCGAAAGCCAGGGTTCCCAGGGTCAGCAGTACAGCCAGGGCGATGAGTTTCCGAACCGTCACGGCGTGCCTCCTTCTGACCCGATTTCGGTCTCGATGGCCTTGAGCCGTTCATCCGTGGCCTGCAGGGAAGCGTCGGCGCTCTGCATGGCCGCCTGGGCCGCGGCTTTCCGGTCCGCGGCGAGTTTTGCGGCCTTGCCGAAGCCCTCCTCCGAGAGCTTGTAGGCCGCGGCCGCCTCGGCGTACCGCCCCGCGGCGAACTCGGCCTCCGCCTTCTTGTAAGACTCCTGGGCGGCTGTATACTCTTCCTTTGCCGCTACGGGCGCCTTTTCCGCGTCCGCCTTGGCCCGGGCCGCGTCCGCCGATAGTCTGGCGGCCTCAGCCTCCGGCCTGCCGGAAACTGTAGTAACCACCTGCGGAGGCTGCTCCGGAGTTTCGGGCGCACCTGCGCAGGAGACAATTAAACCTGCGGTGACCGCAATCGCCGCGAGGACCATGAGTCGTTTCACCGCTCCCTCCTCGTCTTTCAGTATTTACCTGAATTGTGGGCGTCTTTTCCCGGGGAGTCAACCCGAAGGCCGTGAATGGGAAAAAGTTTCCCGTCCATCGAGGGGAGAAGTATCCAATTCCACGGGCCGATACCCGTTGTCCGCCGACCCGCGAGGAGCCGGGAGCCGGTTCAGAACCCCAGGTCCGGTATGTCGATCCAGCGTCGTTCCCGCCAGCTTCTCATCGCCAGCTCCGCCAGCTGGACTCCCCGTGCCCCGGCGGCCAGGTCCCAGGGGAAGGGATCCCCCTGGACGATGTGGAGCAGGAAGAGCTCCCACTGGGCCTTGAAGGCGTTGTCGTAGGCCTGACGGGTCGGCATCCGGGCCCAGTCGGCGAAGTAGTCGATGGGCGAGTCGAGGTCGGGGTTCCAGACGGGCTTGGGGGTCATGGCCTCGTCCTGGATCCGGCATTCCCGGAGGCCCGCCACCGCGGAGCCCTTCGTGCCGTCCACCTGCAGGACGAAGAGGTCGTCCCGGCGAACCCGGACGTCCCAGGAGGAGTTGAACTGGCAGACCACCCCGCCCTCGAGTTCGAAGGTCCCGTAGGCCGAGTCCTCGGCGCTGCAGTCGTACGCCTGTCCCTTCTCGTCCACCCTCTTGGGCAGGTGGGTTGCCCCCAGGGCGGATACCGAGCGGATGGTCCCGAAGAGGTTGGAGATCACGTACTGCCAGTGGCAGAACATGTCCAGGATGATCCCGCCCCCCTCCTCGGCGCGGTAATTCCAGGAAGGCCGCTGTGCGGGCTGGGTGAAGCCGTCGAAGACCCAGTACCCGAACTCCCCCCGCACGGAGAGGATCCGGCCGAAGAAGCCCGTGTCGATCAGGTACCTGAGCTTTCGGAGGCCCGGAAGCCAGAGCTTGTCCTGGACGACCCCGTTCTTGACCCCCGCGGCCTTGGCGTCCCGGAAGAGGCCGACCGCCTCGTCCAGGGTCGTGGCCGTGGGCTTTTCGGTGTAGACGGCCTTGCCCGCCGCGATGGCTTTCCGGATGGCCCCGGGACGGAGGGAGGTGACCTGGGAATCGAAGTAGACCTCGTTGGCCCTGTCCGAGAGGGCCCCGTCCAGGTCCGTGGTCCAGGACTTGACTCCGTGTGCCGCGGCCAGGGCGGCCAGCTTTCTGCCGTCCCGGCCGACCAGGACGGGTTCCGGGACGATGACTTTTCCGTCCCGGGTCGGAAGGCCGCCCTGGGCCCGGATGGCCAGGAGGGACCGCACCAGGTGCTGGTTGGTGCCCATGCGCCCGGTGACGCCGTTCATGATAATGCCTATGTTGCGTTCGCTCATACGTACTCCCGGAAGGCCGCAAGGATGCGGCCGAGGTATTCGTCCTGGTCCATGGCCCAGAACCGCTTTGAAAAGATTTCCACCTCCGCGAAGCCCCGGAATCCGGCCTCCTCGACCCAGCCCCGGATCCGGGGGATGTCGATACAGCCTTCCCCCATGAGTCCCCGGTCCTCCAGCATGTCCTCCAGGGGGGTCTTCCAGTCGCAGACGTGGAAGGCCGCCAGGGCTCCCATGCGTCCGGCCCTCTCGATCTGCGTTTCCAGCTCGGGATCCCACCAGACGTGGTAGACGTCCGCGGCTACGCAGAGGGTGGGGCTTCGGAATCTCTCGCAGAGGTCCAGGGCCTCTTTCATCGTGTTGATCACCGACCTGTCCCCGGCGTACATGGGGTGGAGAGGCTCCACGGCCAGGCGGACGCCCTCCCGCTCCGCCAGGGCCAGGACCGCCTCGATACCCGCCGCAACCTGCCTGCGGGCCTCGTCGATCCGGACCTTCGGGTGGGCGCCGCAGACCAGGACCAGGAGGGGGGCGCCCAGGGCGGCGGCGGACCGGATCAGGCGCTCGTTGTCCCGGATCCGGGCGGCCCGGGTCTCCGGGTCCGGGGCCGGAAAGAAGCCTCCCCGCACCATGGATACCGCCGTGAGCCCCGCGGCCCGGATCGACGCCCCCGCGGCTGCGGGATCCCGGCCTTCCAGGGCTTCCTTCCATACGGAAATCCCCGATACCCCCGCGTCCGCGTATTTGCGGATCGCGGTTTCCAGGTCCCAGGGCTTGGTGGTGGCGGTATGGATCGCCAGGCGGCCCAGGTCGTTCATGCCCCGCCCCCGTCCGGGTCGAGGCCGATGTCGAAGAAGCGCTGGCCGCCCCCGCCCCGGGCTTCCCGGGATATCCAGAGGGCCAGCTCCAGGAGGTGGTAGTCCCCCCAGAGGCAGGACTCTCCATGGGGGGTGCCGCTCCCGTCCGCGGACCGGTCCCAGCCGTTGGGGTAGTGGTAGACCGCGTGCAGCAGGAGCCCTTCGTGCTTCGGGTCCTCGGAGAGGTAGGGGGCGGAGAGGACCGTTGAGGCGGTCCGGAGGCCTGCTGCCTCGTACCGTGCACCGGCGGGATCGCCGGCGCCCGTGAGGAAGGCCCCGAGGCGCAGGAGGCCCTGGGCGGCGATGGCCGCGGCGGAGGAGTCCACGGGCTCTAGCGGGTTTTCCGGTTCCGCGGGGCGGTCCAGGGCGCCCGGGATTTCTGACAGCCGGGGGCCCCCGGTATCCCAGTAGGGCACCCCGTCCGGCGGGGTGTTCTCGATGTAGAAGTCGCAGACCGCCCGGGCGGTCTCGAGGAACCGTGCCCGCACGGAGGCCGCGTCCGGGAAATACGGGAGCCCGCAGGCCGACACCTCGGCGTCCGAGAGGCCCGCGGCGAACTCCAGCTCCTCCGCGTAGCCCAGGATGATCCAGGCCAGGCCCCGGGTCCAGGTGGTGTAGGGCGAGTAGCCCTGCTGGCTGGAGGGGCAGCGGTAGCTTCCGTTTACGGTGTTGAACACGGATTCGTGGGCCACACGGCCCCGGACATCCCAGCGGTCCCGGCCTTTCCCGAAGTAGACGTTGTACCGGGCCGTGGTCTCCGCGTGGGCCAGGAGCCGTCCCAGGAGGTTCGCCTTGGAGTCCTGCTCCCCCAGGAGGACCTGGCCCAGCCTGTATCCCAGGGCCAGGCTCCGCAGGGATCGGATGGTGTCCGCGAAGAGGCTGTGGGGGCCGTTGAAGGAGCGGATGAAGCCCAGGCCCTCGGGCAGGGGCGTCCAGCGGGCGGCCTGGACCGCGCCGGAGGCCTTCAGGGCCAGGGCGTAGTACCGCCGCTCCCAGGGATCCGCGGAGAAGAGGTTTTCGTGGGCCTGGCGGAGCAGGGTTCCGTAGGTGCTGACGTTGTTGAACCCGTGGTCGTGGACTCCCGTGTGGGTAAGATGGGGGGCCATGCGTCGCAGGGTCATGGACCGCCCGTACTCCAGGTGCCAGGGATCCCGGTTCGCCTCGTACACCAGGAGGGGCATCCCGAACTGGAAGCCTTCCGTCCATTCGGTCCAGCCCCGGGCCGTGTAGGCGCCGGCGGCGGTGAAGACGGGAGCTCCGGAACCCGGCTTCCACCGGGCGGCAAGCC
>JBFZER010000397.1:0-2488 GCA_041306765.1 Spirochaetota bacterium
GGCTTCGTCCTGCCGGATACCGCCTACCTGGCCAACTGGACCAAGGACGGCCTGCCCTACGCCATCGTGGAAACCATAGCGATATCCATAGCCGGAACCTTCGCATCGGCCCTCCTCTCGATTCCCGTGGCCCTCCTGGCCAGCCAGAACATCGTGGGCCCCCGGGTATCCAAGTTCGGAAAGGTCGTCGTCACCGCGGTCCGGACCTTCCCTGAGCTCATCCTGGCCCTGATCTTCATCAGCGTCGTGGGCCCCGGCGCCCCCGCGGGCATCCTGGCCATAGGAATCCATTCGGTTGGAATGTTGGCCAAGCTCTTCTCCGAGGCCATCGAGAGCATGGACATGGGGGTCAAGGAAGCCCTGGACTCCTGCGGCGCCACGCCCATGGAGGTGCTCTTCCGGGCCATGCTTCCCGAGGTCGCCCCGGAGTTCATCTCCTACACCCTGTACCGTTTCGAGATAAACGTCCGGGCGGCCTCCACCCTGGGCCTGGTGGGCGCGGGAGGCATCGGCGCGCCCCTCATCTTCGCCATCCGGAACCGGGCCTGGCCCCGGGTGGGGATCATCATGATCGTGATGGTCGTCGTCGTTACGGTGATCGACCTGGTGTCCGGCCGGCTCCGGAAAAAGCTCGTCTAGGCCCATGAACATCCTGCTCGTCAACGACGACGGCATCGAGGCCCGGGGCCTGGCCCTCCTGGCCCGGGTGATGAAGGACCACGGCGACCTCTTCATCGTAGCGCCCGGCAGCCAGCAGAGCGCCATCGGCCACGGCATCACCATCCACGATCCCATCCGGGTCCGGGAGCGGCCGGGCCTGTTCCCGGAGGGAACCCGGGCCTGGAGCCTCGAGGCCAAGCCCGCGGACTGTGTCAAGTTCGCCCTCTTCGCCCTCGACCTGCCCGTCGACCTGGTGGTATCGGGGGTGAACGACGGCCCGAACATGGGCACGGACATCGTCTATTCGGGCACCCTGGCGGGGGCCTCGGAGGCGGTGATCTGCGGCAAACCCGCGATCGCGGTCTCCGCGGACTTCGGGTACTTCGACCTGGCGGACCGGGAGCTGGCCGGGGTGATGTCCGTCCTCCTCGCCTCGGGGGTGCTTTCCCGGGACAATGTCCTCAACGTGAACTTCCCCCGCCGCGGATTCGAGGCCAGCCTGGGCATGAAGATCTGCGACATGGGGGACCGCCCCTTCCTCCACGACTTCGTGGAGATCGACGGGGTCTACTGGGCCAAGGGCACCTGGGGGGAGGGCAACAACCCCCCGGGCACGGACGTCTGGGCATACAAGAACGGCTACGTGTCCGTCACCCCCATCCAGGTGAACCGGACTAACTACGAGTACATGAAGGTCCTCCGGGAGCGGCTCCCCGGGGCCGAGTAGGTCGGAGGCGGACGGTGGACGGGATCTGGCAGCGCCTGGGCATTCAATTCACGGAACCCTTCCGGGACCCCCTCTGGGGCAGCATCCTCTTTCCGGCGGAATTCCTGGACATCCTTTCCAGCCCGGAGTTCGTGAAGCTCTCCCGGATCCTCCAGCTGGGTCCCACCCACCTGGTCTACCCCGGGGCCACCCATACCCGCCGGGCCCACTCCATCGGGGTCTTCTCCATGGCAGCCCGGGTACTCAAGGCCGTGGCTCCGGACGCGGGTGACATGATCACTCCGGAGGGAGCCCGGGCCTTCCTCGCCGCCGCCCTCTGCCACGACGTGGGCCACTTCCCCTACGCCCACTCCCTCAAGGAACTCCCCCTGGAGGAGCACGAAGCCCTGGCCGCCCGGGCCCTGACCGGCCCGATGGCCCCGGCCCTGGAGCGGGCCGGGGCGGATCCCGCCCAGGCGGCTTCCATCGTGGACGTGAAATCCCCCGCCGTCGGCACCGGCACCGCCCTCTACCGGTCCCTCCTGTCCGGGGTCCTGGATCCGGACAAACTGGACTACCTGAACCGCGACGCCTGGGCCTGCGGGGTCCCCTACGGGGTCCAGGACACGGAGTACATGCTCCGGCACATCGTCCTGGACGAGGACGGCCGCCCGGGCGTGGACGACCGGGGGGTCATGGCCGTGGAGGCCCTGCTCTTCTCGAAATACCAGATGTACCGGGCCGTGTACTGGCACAAGGGAGTGCGCGCCCCGACGGCCATGGTCAAGAAAGCCGTGATCGCGGCCCTCCGGGACGGCAAGGTGGACTCCCCGGACCTGTACGGCCTGGACGACTCGGGATTCTACTCCCTCATGTCCGCCCCGGGACGCGACCCCGAGGGCCTGGTGCGCTCGGTCTTCGACGGAAAGGTCTTCGCCTCCTGTTACGAGGCGCCCTTCGACGAAACGGTCCCCGCCCAGCGCAAGGCCGCCCACCTGGTCACCCGGACCGCCGTCGAGAGGGAGCTGACCCAGGCCGTCTCCGCCCGCACCGGCAGACCCTGCCGCCTGGTGGTGGACCTCCCGGAACCCCTGTCCTTCGAGACCTCCCTGAACGTCGTCG